>NZ_JAHHPP010000315.1 GCF_024606265.1 Endozoicomonas sp. SESOKO1 | reverse complement strand
AACCGTATACTCCCTTAGCAGGGGAGCGCCTTCAGCCTCTCGGCCACCTCACCGTAAACGTTGATTATGTTACCCTGAACACCTTGAAAAGCAAGTCTTTTTTAACCAATCCTGCAGTCCTCCCTGAAATTGCAGCAAGGAACAACACCGTTATTCCGGGCCGATCAAACAGGCAGAAAACGGCAGAGAGAACCACTCCCTATCATCAGAACCGCCTGTTGTGATCCAGCGTCAGTATGATTGATACATACCATCAAGCCATTGGGCGGCAACCATTACTGACCATCCTGCAAAGCCTCAAGTGTGGCTATTTCCTGCCCCGGACTGTCAGGTATCTTCCAGAGTAACGCAATGCCGGCTTCTGAACGGGTTCGCATCCGCCGTTCATCGTGGCAGTGGATCATTAAATGATCACCATCGGGGCTGAATTTGGCCTCTTTGACAGGATAATCCACTTTTATCTGCTCTTTTTGTACCCATTTGTCATCATCACCGATGCCCCATAGCTGCACAAGGCCTGGCTGATGCTTGTCCTTCCGGTCCAATTTATTGCCATAGGTCAGGAAATGGTTTTCCGGTTCATTAAAACTGGCACCATCGACGGAGTAGATACCAGGGCTTGTCACCGCCAGTTTCATCCACTCACCATCGTCGTCACGCCCCATGATACAGGCAGTTCTGTCTACGCTAATGGAATAGGCAAGGCATCCGGAAGGGGAAAACCGGGCATCACGAATATATCGTTGATGTTGAAGCTTCAACTGTTCCTGCCATGCGCCCTGGCTGTTGAGTCCATGAATTTTTACCGTACGGCCATCATTGTAGGTCAGCACGCTGTCCTCCTGGGGATTAAAGGCAGCATACTTGATCATCTGCTGATAACTTACCCAACCTTTTTCAACCAGATTTCCTTCCCCATCATCACCCCAGATGCAGGCAAAATTTGAGCCATTGCCATAGCTCAGGAGAAGATTCTCTGAGGGGCTGAAGATGACATCACTACTGCCGATGTGCTCCAGGGTCTGAGCTTCATCGAGCCGATCACCAGTACTGCTGCAGTCCCAGAGTTTAAAAGTGCCAGGACTTCGTCTAACGATGGGTTCGGAATTGTAGACGCGCTCAGTGTCCACACCTTCATCCGGTTTATCATCGGTATTGATGCAGTCCAGGGGGTCAAGGAGCCGTGCCAGTAATTTACGCCCGGAGGGGCTGAACCTGGCCTCTTTACAATCCTGGATTTCAGTTTTTATCACCCAGTCACCATTATTGTCATAACCGGAAATTATAACTCTATGGCCTGAATCCTGGGTTATCGCATATTGCCCGGCGGCATTGAAGGTCGCCCTGTCCACAAAGTGGAAATGACGCCGGTTAAGGTGATCAAAACTCCATTTAGGATGGTAAACCTGCCCGATCTGTAACCATTGACCATCGGTATCGCAACCCAGAAAAACAACCTGGCGCCCCACGGTAAAGATCACGGCAAGCTGCCCATCATCACTCATCTGGGCACTTGAAATATCGCTATCGCACTCAATGACCTTATTTTCGTCCAGGCAGTTGTTATCATCATTGCAGCTCCAGATGGTCGCTGTTGTGCCCTGATAAGTCAGTATATGATTATCCATGGGCTGTAAGGGCGGTTGCTGTGGCCCCCATTGCTGATGGTGCCTGACCTTTTTGGTCTGGGTCAGTGGGATCCACCGTCCGTTACTATCCTCCCGCAACAGGTTGATTTTGCCGGTGTGCGTGTCCCAGGCCATAATCTTCTTCTGCAAGGGGCTAAAGGCTACCTGCACCTTCGGATAATGTTCTTGCTCGGGCTCGGGCTCAAGCACCGCCGCCTCTTCCCAACTGCCGTCCGTGCTCAGCGTACTCACCGTGACTTCGCCATCATCCTCGGCACTCAGTAGCGTATTTTCTGCCCGGTTGAACTCGTAGTGATGGTTAAACCCGCAAAGCTCCCCTGTGTGCAACCAGTTGCCATCATCAGCCAGTCGCCAGATATCCAGACGATCATCATGTTCATCTTCAGAACCATTGATAACCAGGTGCTTACTCGTTGGACTGAAGCTGGCCTCATGAATTAAACGATCGAAAACGAACTTCTTTTCGAATTCCAGATAATTGGCCTGACATTGGAAAATTTCAGCCTTATCAGCTGATGCGGCACGGTATGCGGAAGCGCCGGAAGCCTTTGCGGTGCAACTGTCGTACTGTATATCCCGTTGTTCACGCTGTTGCGATGCATCGGTCAAATCGGCACCTGACGGCTGCTCCATCATGGAAATTTTCAGTCCGGCAATTTTGCGCTCATCAATAGTGGTGAAGATCGTCAATTCGGGCCGTGATAATTCCTGCAAACGATTCATCGATTGGATCTGATCCTGTTCAGAGGCTTCCGAGATATATTTGTTAAAGGAGACCACAAACGTACGCAATGAATCACACAATGGTTCCAGGTTGTTAAACAACCGCTGTTCATTGGTTTCCATTTTGCCTGGGGCTGTGCTGCTTTGCGGAATTGGTTGCATGATAACTCCGGTCAAATTAACAAGGATTCGATTTACACGTCAATGAATCAGTATCATCCTGTCACGCTGCCAGGAACCACAGACTACTGGGATTATTTGAATCATCCTCTATTGCCTGTCTGACCATTCAGCCCTGTTATAGATCAGTCATTTTGACAAAAGTTCCTATCAGGGAGATTTTTTCAATCCGGGCAATGAACCCACTGGCAATGCCACACTGCAAAGCATTACACGTTCGCTACTTAAGTACAGAAACAAAAATGCCTGACAATGTGCCAGGCATTTTTTGAAACCGTCTATGAGAATTAACAATGATTCCGGGATTCAGATCAGAGACATAAACGACAGTTTAAAATTATCAGTAAGATTCGTAAGGTTCAGATTCGTATCCGGATTCATAACCTTCATCGTCTTCATAAGAGCGACCAGTGCCACCTTTCTTGTGCTCTTTCTCTTTTTGAATCCTCTGGTAAATTTCTTCCCGGTGAACAGCGACTTCCTTTGGTGCGTTGACACCGATGCGAACCTGGTTACCTTTTACACCCAGAACAGTGACAGTGACCTCGTCCCCAACCATAAGGGTCTCTCCTACGCGGCGAGTCAGAATCAGCATTTCAATCTCCTTATTTACATCTCTGTTAAGTCAACAACCGTCAATTCTGAGCACACTGGTACACTGGTTTGAAGCTGATGAAATCACCCAAAATGATCGCGTGAAATTATACGACAACAACCCCGGTACAGACATTATTTCACCCTAAAGTTGCCTGACCTTTAAACTGCTCTAGCACTCAGTTCAAGGTAATGAAGTATATGCCAGCTCAACCGTTCATGCTTAAGAATTATTCAGCAAACCCAGTCTAGTCACCAAGTTCAGGATTTCCATTCGTATTTTTACCTGCCGGAAATGATTTGAAGGCTTGATAGCTCTACACGTTTGCTCGTTCACTCTGGCAATGTCGGGTGGATAATGGGCATAATGAGGCTCTCACGAGAAGCCTCACGAGACCCACGGTTTTAACGATACTCTTTTAGACCCCGTTATCTTCCATTGGTTCCCTGTCCAGCTCAAAAGCCGAGTGGAGCGCACGAACAGCAAGCTCCAGGTACTTCTCTGCAATGATAACGGAAACTTTGATTTCAGACGTTGAAATGATCTGAATGTTGATCCCTTCAGCCGCCAGCGCTTCAAACATCTTGGTGGCGACACCCGCATGGGAGCGCATGCCAACGCCAACAATCGAAACCTTGGCGATTTTCATATCACCGTGGTATTCACGGGCTTCAAGCTCTTCAACAATCTGCTCAACGACAACTTTTGCCCGTTCATAATCATTGCGATGCACGGTAAAGGTGAAATCGGTGGTGTTGTCCTCAGCAGTATTCTGGACAATCATATCCACTTCAATATTGGCACGGCTGACCGGGCCAAGAATCCGGGATGCTACACCGGGAATATCGGGCACACCCTTTATCGTCAGTTTGGCTTCATCTCGGTTGAATGCGATGCCGGAAACGACCGGTGACTCCATGGCGATACCCTCATCCAGTGTAATCAGTGTTCCAGGGCCATCCTGGAAGGTATGCAGAACTCTCAGGTTAACATTGTATTTGCCAGCAAACTCAACAGCCCGGATCTGCAGGACCTTGGATCCCAGACTGGCCATTTCCAGCATTTCTTCAAAGGTGATCTTGTCCAGACGACGGGCACCCTCAACCACTCGCGGGTCAGTGGTGTAAACCCCATCCACATCCGTGTATATCTGGCACTCATCAGCCTTCAGAGCGGCAGCCAGCGCTACCGCCGTGGTATCCGAACCACCCCGCCCCAGGGTGGTGATATTATTGTCTTCGTCACGTCCCTGGAAGCCGGCAACCACGACAACACGCCCCAGCTCCAGGTCCCTGACGATACGTTCGGTATCGATTCGCTTGATACGTGCCTTGGTATGGGCACTGTCAGTAACAATGGCTACCTGGCTACCGGTATAGGACGTCGCAGGACAGCCCCGCTCATTCAGAGCCATACTCAAAAGACCGATGGTCACCTGCTCGCCCGTCGACAGGATAACATCCATCTCCCGCGGCGTAGGCTGTGACTGCATGGACTGGGCAAGCTCAACCAGCCGGTTGGTTTCACCACTCATGGCGGAAACCACAACCACGACGTCGTGCCCCTGTTCGCGGAACCCTTTGACCTTGTCAGCAACACCCTGAATTCGTTCAGTGGTGCCTACTGAGGTGCCGCCAAATTTCTGTACTATTAGCGCCATCTTATTCGTTCTACTTCAATCAGCCATGACAAGAAGAACACCCGGGAATAATCTGTCTCACTGCGGACACTATTCCCGGACAACCTTCTGGTGGTCAAGCTTCCCTGTACCAGTTCCCTGCTGTAACGCCTCATCAAACTTTACAGAATCAAGACAGCCAGAAAGGAGCCAGACAGCACAAGCTGCCATCTCAATCATTCAGTGGGTGACAGAATGTACCATGAATCCCCCCAGGGGTGTATGCCCCAGAACAATAAAAAACGGGCTAATTCCGTAGGGAACAGCCCGTTTTTACACTTATTTGTCAGAATAACTCACTACCCTGACAAAATCACTTACCATTGAGCTTCCAGCCACTGCTTAATAGACGACAGCGCTTTTTCAAGGTTTTCAGGCTGGGAACCACCACCCTGGGCAAAATCAGGACGACCACCACCTTTGCCACCCAGCTGCTCTGCCACCATCTTCAGCAGATCTCCTGCCTTGACTCGTCCGGTCAGATCTTTGGTCACACCGGCAGCCAGCGGCACCTTGCCATCGGCTTTGGTCGCCAGGAAAACGATGCCAGAACCCAGCTTGTTCTTCAGCTGGTCAACCATGTCGCGCAATGATTTGGGGTCAACACCCTCAAGCTCGGTCGCCAGCAACTTAACGCCATTCACCTCTATAGCCTGGGACACCAGGTCAGAACTGTCGGCACTGGCCAGTTTCTGCTTCAATTGCTGCATCTCTTTTTCCAGGCTCCTGCCCTGGGCAACCAGCGCCTGTAATTTGGCTTCGAGATTTTCCGGTCTGGCTTTTAGCATACGACAAACGTTGTTCAGCTCGGCAAAGCGTGCCTGGACAAAAGCCTCAGCGCCAGCACCGGTCACCGCTTCGATACGACGGACACCGGCAGCAATACCACTTTCAGCAACAATTCGGAACGCACCAATATCGCCGGTACGACTGGCGTGTATACCACCACACAGTTCGATGGAGAAATTATCGGTCCCCATGGTCAGTACCCGTACCTCATCGGCATACTTCTCACCAAACAGTGCCATGGCACCCCTGGCTTTAGCCGCATCCATGTCCATCAGCTCAGTCTGAACGAGGGTATTGGCACGGATCTGTTCATTCACCAGCTTTTCAATGGCCTTGAGTTCTTCCGGCTTAACCGCTTCAAGGTGAGAAAAGTCAAAACGCAGACGCTCGGGATCCACCAGGGATCCTTTCTGGGTTACATGATCGCCAAGAACCTGCCTCAGAGCCGCATGCAGCAGGTGAGTTGCCGAATGATTCAGTGAGGTAGCATGACGCTTTTCAGCATCAACATCGGCAGACACTTCATCGCCGGACTTCAGTTCACCGGATACCACTTCGACAATATGGAGGTGATGATCACCCTGTTTGCGAGTATCCACGACACGGACAGAACCGGTGGCAAAATTCAGCAGGCCGGTATCCCCCACCTGGCCACCAGACTCGGCATAGAATGGCGTCTGTTCCAGAATCACCGTCGCCTGCAGGCCTTCACCGATCAACTCTACCGGCTCCCCCCCAACAAACAGGGAGTGAACACGAGCCTGGCCGGTAGTATTCTCGTAGCCGGTAAAGGCGGTTGAGCCTTCAATCATCAGCTGATCATTGTAATCAACACCAAACTTGCTGGACGCACGGGCACGCTCACGCTGAGCCTCCAACGCTTGTTCAAAACCCTCAATGTCGACTTTCAACCCACGCTCACGGGCAATATCTTCCGTCAGGTCAACCGGGAAACCATAGGTATCATACAGCGTGAACAGCGTTTCACCGGAGATCACATCTCCCTGTGCACGCTCTTTCATAACCGCAATACTCTCTTCCAGCAGTTTCATCCCTTTATCCAGGGTACGGGTAAACTGCTCCTCTTCCTGCAGCAGAACCCGCTCAATTTGTGCCCGATTCTTTGCCAGATCCGGATATGCATCACCCATGACCTTCACCAGAGAACCCACCAGCTTATAAAAGAAGGACTCCTTGGCACCCAGCTTATGACCATGGCGACAGGCGCGGCGGATAATCCGGCGCAAAGTATAGCCTCGGCCCTCATTAGACGGCATAACGCCATCACTGATCAGGAAACTGCAGGAACGAATATGGTCGGCAATCACACGCAGGGAAGCTTCTGTTGTGGCAACGCCTCCCAGGATATCAGAAGCATCATTCAACAGTGACTGGAACAGGTCAATCTCATAGTTGCTGTTGACATGCTGCATCACCGCGGCAATACGCTCCAGGCCCATGCCGGTATCCACCGATGGTTTGGGCAGTGGCTGCATATCGCCATCGGCCTGACGGTTGTACTGCATGAATACGATGTTCCAGATTTCAATAAAACGATCACCGTCTTCTTCTGGCGTACCCGGACGGCCTCCCCAGATATGATCGCCGTGATCATAGAAAATCTCGGTACAGGGGCCGCAGGGGCCAGTATCACCCATCTGCCAGAAATTATCGGAAGCATAAGGTGCTCCCTTGTTGTCGCCAATGCGGATAATATCATCCGCTGCAACACCGATGTCGTTTAACCAGATATTGTAAGCTTCATCGTCAGAAGCATAGACGGTGACGCAGAGACGCTCTTTTGGCAGTTTCAACGTGCCGGTCAGAAAGTTCCAGGCAAAATGAATCGCTTCTTTCTTGAAGTAGTCACCAAAACTGAAATTACCCAGCATTTCAAAGAAGGTATGGTGACGGGCGGTATAACCGACGTTGTCCAGGTCATTGTGCTTGCCCCCGGCACGCACACACTTCTGGGAAGTAGTGGCACGGGTATAGTCACGTTGCTCACGACCAAGGAATGTGTCTTTGAACTGGTTCATCCCGGCATTGGTAAACAGCAGGGTTGGGTCGTCATGGGGTACCAGAGAGCTACTGGCAACCACTTCATGGCCGTTTTCCCTGAAGTATTCCAGAAAAGCAGAACGTATTTCGTTAGTCTTCATATACAGTTCCCACCGGGGGAGTTATCTCTTAACAGCCATGAGCGGAAAAGGCCGCTCACTCCAAAACATGAAAATGACTGCAAAATCACAATGCACGGCATTTTCATATAACTTCAAGCAAAACCGCCATTATATAGGAATGGCGGGAAAAAATGATCATTTCGCCCCATCATTAACACGCTTTTTATCCGGGGTTTTCTCGCTGACTGCCTGTTGAGCGTCAGGCCGGTACAGCTTGAGTATGCGCAGGGACTGCGGATCCTCATCCCTTCGCTGCCCTTTGCGTGCCCATAAATAGCGATCGCAATAGACTTGAACCAACGCCTCCATCAGCTGGCGATGGGTGTTTTCACCCAGCTCGCCGAGTGCTCTTGCCGCTACTTCAGCGGTACACAGATGTTGCTCCTGACGATTTCGCCTGAGACGGTAGATTGATGGATCTTCAGGCTGCAAGCTCAGTAAACTCAAACCATGCAACCAGGGGCTCTGACGGTACATTTTCCTGGCCTGCTGCCAGGTTGCATCAATAATAATGAAGGCAACTTTACGGTCATCCACTGCATGATAATGCCATTGTCGTTTATCACTCTGCGCTTCCACAGCGTATTCGCTCGGAAACAGCAGCACTGGCAGCCAGGTCGGATCGCTCAGCAGGGCCAACAATTCATCATCTGGTGCAGTTCGACTCCAGTTGAATCGGCGGGTTCCGGATATCGCAGCCCGAATCAATTTGCCTGTATTGGTTGGCTTATCAAACTCTTTATCATGGGTAATCAGCCAGAAACAGGCAGCCGACTTTACCGGGGGAATCAACGGGCAGATACAGGCATGCCCAGGCAAACGGCACTGATGACAATCACCCTTCGCAGCTGGCATTACGTGAAGACACCTTCTTTGTTTTCCAATCTCATAAATGCAACAATCTTTCCTGAGCCATCAGGCACACTGACATTACCATGCAACGGGCTGGACAAAAACCAATCCGGTACTGTGTTTACCCGTTCCCACACTAATCCAGATACTGGATCCATATGCAATATACACAAAGCTATCCGATTGGAACGCCCGGCAAACCCTGGGGGGACACTGAACGCCTCAACTGGCGCAAACAGGCGACTATCAAGCGAGAGTATCAGCAGGAAGTCATTCCCAAAATCAAAGCCCTGGGAGACCGTTTTGATATCGAACAGTACGGCGCACTTTCTTACGATGAAACACGTTATCCATTGCTCTGCCTGAAAAGTAAAAACCGGGACAGCAATAAGCCAACTGTTCTGATCACAGGAGGTGTTCATGGCTATGAAACCAGTGGCGTTCACGGTGCGATCAAGTTTATGGAGACCCAGGCTGGACATTATCAGGAGCACTTTAATTTTGTTGCCGTGCCCTGTGTCAGCCCCTGGGGTTATGAAACCATAAACCGGTGGAACCCAAACGCGGTTGATCCAAACCGGTCATTTTATCCCAATAGCCCTTCTGAAGAGTCAGCCAACCTTATGAAACTGGTTGCAGCACTGGACAATGTACTGGTCCATTTTGATCTGCACGAAACCACAGATACCGATGAAACCGAGTTTCGCCCTGCCCTGGCGGCCCGTGACGGCGTTGAGTATATCCCATCCAGTATTCCCGATGGTTTTTACACTGTTGGCGATATTGAAAACCCACAGCTCGAATTTCAAGCTGCCATTATTGCGTCTGTGGCCAAGGTCACCCATATTGCACCTGCTGATGAAAACGGCAATCTTATCGACTCCCCTATGGTTCAGCATGGTGTAATCCATTACCCGATGGTTAAGCTTGGCTTATGCGGCGGTGTCGCTAACTGCACTTATGGAACGACAACGGAAGTCTATCCTGACAGTCCCGGAGTGACCCATGAAATATGTAATGATACCCAGGTTGCGGCAGTTAAAGGCGGGCTTGACTATGTAATTCGCCAGTTGTAATGGTTTTGACCACGTGAATTCAAGTCACAAAGAGCACAAAGTTCACAAAAAAAGTGATGGTTCGCCTGCCTGTTGCTGCAATCGCTATCACGAGGATCGCACAAAACTGTTAGTCAACCTGGCGGTCTCTGAGAGCTTTGTGGCTATAAACTTAGTGGCCATGAACTTAGTGGCCATGAACTTAGTGGCCATGAACTTAGTGGCTAAGGAGCAGAGAAAGCGGAGTATATCTGGCTCATGGAGAAACCCCGCTGAGCCAGGAAGCGGGACTGTCGGGCTCTGTCTTTATTATCCCGGGGCGCAGAGGCTCCAAACTTTCGCACTTTCGCCGTTTTTGCCAGCTCATACCAGTGATCGTCCTGCTCCAGCAGGTATTGACCGATTAACTCGCTATCAATCCCTTTCTGAAACAGCTCCGATTTAATACGAACCGGACCGTAACCTCGCTGTTGACGACTATAGACATAGCTTTCAACAAAACGGTCATCACTTTGCAACCGCTCTTCGCGCAGGCGGTTGAGCGCTTCAACCACCAGTGCCCGGGGAAAACGGCCCGAGAGTTTTCGAAACAACTCGGTAAAACCATGTTCCCGCCGGGCCAGGAGATCCATGGCAGCCCGACGGACATCTTTTACCGTTTGAATGACTTCATCAGACATTCAATTACTCAGCCAGCAGCTCGTCCTGTTGCACATCCGCCGCTGCAGCGTCATCTTTTTTACCATCATCTTTTTTACCAGCTTCTTTCCTGGCTTCAGCTTCAGCCTTTTTGGCAGCATCTTTCTCTGGCGTGCTCATCAGCTCATCACGGATCTGGGCTTCGATTTCAGCGGCCACTTCCGGGTTGTCAGAGAGGTATTGAGCCGCATTGGCTTTACCCTGCCCAATCTTTGAGCCTTTATAGGCATACCAGGCACCGGACTTGTCGATCAGCTTGAGCTTCACACCCAGATCAATGACTTCACCCATATGGTAGATACCCTGCCCATACAGGATCTGGAATTCAGCCTGCCGGAAAGGAGGTGATACCTTATTCTTCACAACCTTGACACGGGTTTCGTTACCAATAACTTCATCACCCTGCTTCACGGCACCGGTACGACGGATATCGAGACGGACAGAAGAGTAGAATTTCAGTGCGTTACCACCGGTAGTGGTTTCCGGGTTGCCGAACATGACACCGATCTTCATACGGATCTGGTTAATGAAGATGACCATGCAGTTGGTCTGTTTGATGGAACCGGTCAGCTTACGCAGGGCCTGAGACATCAGACGGGCCTGCAGACCAACGTGGGAGTCCCCCATATCACCTTCAATTTCTGCCTTGGGTACCAGAGCCGCCACAGAGTCAACAACGATGACATCCACAGCACCGGAACGAACCAGCATATCAGTGATTTCCAGGGCCTGCTCACCGGTATCCGGCTGGGAGACATAGAGGTCATCCACATCCACACCCAGCTTACCGGCGTACTGGGGATCCAGGGCATGTTCCGCATCAACGAAGGCACAGGTGGCACCCTGCTTCTGCGCCTGGGCAATAACGCTCAGGGTCAGTGTGGTTTTACCGGAAGATTCAGGTCCGAAAATTTCGATCACACGGCCTTTTGGCAGACCGCCAATACCCAGGGCAATGTCCAGTTGCAGAGAACCGGTGGAAATGGCCGGAATTGCCTCCTGCTTCTGGTCCCCCATCCGCATGATGGCGCCTTTACCAAACTGTCGGTCAATCTGGCCAAGTGCTGCTGCCAGCGCTTTTTTTCTGTTATCATCCATTCTTCACGCCCTCAGTTCGATTCTGACTTCATCAGGAACAGCTAAATAAGTAATACTGTATATTTAAACAGATACTGGATATTTGTCCAGTATATTTATTGCTTCGACAGGAACGACTCTTTTTTCAGGCAAACTTTTCAGGCGAACTCCTCAGGCAAATAAGGTCAGAATACCCTGCAACGCCTGAACAACAGTTTGTTCCCTGATCTGATCACGATCACCCTCAAGATGAAAGTGCCTTGCAGCGGTTTCCTGCCCGGTGCTCCAGGCAATCCACACAGTTCCCACCGGTTTTTCCGGTGTTGCACCACCCGGTCCTGCAACTCCGGTGACTGCCACGGAGATATCGGTTTCCAGCAACTTCCGAACACCCTGCGCCATGGCAATAGCCACCTGCTCACTGACGGCACCGTATTTATTCAGCAACACCTCCGGCACATGAAGGAGATGAGCCTTTACACCATTGGCATAGCAGATGACACCACCTTCAAACCAGGCTGAACTACCGGGCAGTGCGGTCAGGGCATGGCCGATACCACCACCGGTACAGGATTCAGCCGTAGACAGGGTCCAGCCCCTGGAATTCAGCAGTTCAGCAATCTCGCAGACAATGGGGAACGTAGCAGAGTGCAGTGTAGGTTCCATGGTCACTACTCGCCATAAGGTTAACAGAGAAGCCAGTCAAGATAGGATGTTATAACACGATCAGAGGAATTCTTCACAAATAAACGGATGAAAAATTTCATCAGCTGCATTCTGCCTTTCCGGGAGAAAATGCCTTGCCCCGAGGATCCGGGGCAAAGTAAGAAGCACTTATTTACTCAAACTCCTTAAGACTTTCCACCGTGATGGCATAGACAACGTCAGTATACTCGGAAGTATTGTTTTCAACCCTGAGCACACCTTCCAGCCAGTAGGGGGTGTAGCCCGCTTCTGTCACTTGTATGCCCTGGTCATAGCGGACAAAGATGGTCTGATTGGGTGGCGGTGGCGGCACATGAATACAGGCCCCCAGGGTGGGCACCAGCAATAGTTCTGTCGCTGATTGATCCTTGTCAATATTCAGTGGCACCAGATAACCGGGAATTTTTACCCGTTGCTGGTTCATACTGTCTACCGGAATTTTGCCCAGCTCAACAACATAATCAATAGCCTCTTCCTGACTGATTTCACCGGCCTCATATTTGCGGACAATTTCCTCATCCACCGGCGGCATCAGTTCATCCCAGTTGATCTCTCTGATCGGAGGTTTTTCAGGGTCTCCAACCGTTGCAGCCACAGCAACATCCATTAACAGAAAAGGCACCATGAGCACCGCTGCCATCCAGTAACGGCGCAGTCTTCCCGTTATCATTATTCGTTCTCCTACAGCCTGACCGCCAGACCATCCGCCAATGAATTTTTATAGGCCCGCCAGGCAGGCAAGGCACCCAGCAGGGTCGCCGAGACAATAATAGCGATCGCCAGAACCCACTCAAACATCCCCGGTAATGCGATGGTAATGTGCAAACCCAGCTGCATTTGCAATACCGGCTGAATAGCGAACAGCATCCCATACATCATCAGGAAGCCCAATAGTGTGCCAGTGATGGCATAGATCAGTGACTCACTAATCATCAGGGTAAAAATATGACCGGGCCGGGCCCCTACTGAACGGAGAATGGCCATCTCTCTGCGTCGCTCATTAAGCGAAGTCAGAATGGTGGTCAGCATGCCAACCAGCCCCGCGATCACCACCATTACTGAAACCGCCAGCAATGCCTTTTCAGCCGAACCCACCAGTTGCCAGAGTTCCCCCAGGGCAACACCCGGCAAAATAGCCGTCAGCGCTTCCTGACGATACTCATTCACCGCCCGCTGATAGCGAAAGGCAGCCACCCGCGACTTCAGGCCAACAAAATAGGCGGTAATGCTGGATGGTTGCAAATCCATGGCCCTCGCCCTGTCGGCAGAAACCGAGAAGAGTGCATTGGGTGCAGCCCCATTTACCCAGTCAATGTGCAGCGCCTCGATCCCTTCCAGAGAGACCATGATCACTCTGTCCATGGGGGTACCGGTAGGCTTTAGCACACCGGAAATCCTGAAGGGTTTATCCTCATGCGCCTGCAGACTCCGGCTTTCAACACCGTGGCTAAGTACAATGTCCTCACCAACCCGATAGCCAAGAACCGCCGCCACCTCAGAACCAATCACCGCATCATAGAGATCATCAAATGGTTTACCATCTCCGAAGCTTATGGGCTGGTCATCACCAAAACGAAAGTGTTCGAACATGGTTTGAGAGGTACCCACCACGCGATAACCTTGATGAGAGTCCCCCAGGGCAATGGGTATCGTCCAGGCGACCGCCGTATGGGATGACAGCTCCTGAAAGGTTTCCCAGGTGATGTTATTGGTCGCATTACCAATATGAAACACCGAATAGAGCAGCAGGTTAAGCGGGCTGCTACGGGCACCGACCACCAGATCGGTACCGGACACGGTACTGGTAAAACTGTTCCTGGCCTCAACCCGAACCCTTTCCACACCCAGCAGCAAGGCAACGCTGATGGCAATGGAGAAAATGGTCAGCAACGCCGTGGTTTTGCGGTTACTCAGACTTTTCACCGCCAGATGAAGAATTGACATCACACCACCTCCGGTCCGTCTGCTAATGGTCGATGCTGACTGGCACGATTGATTTCATTCAGGGCAATAGAGCGATCAAACCATGCTTCCAGGGCTGAGTCATGGCTGACAAAAACCAGCGTACTGCCAGCAGCCTCGCACTCAGCAAACAGCAGGCGAATAAATGCCTCACGGGTATCACTGTCCAGTGCAGAAGTAGGTTCATCAGCAATCACCAGTTCAGGGCGGCCAATCAGTGCCCTGGCGGCAGCCACTCTCTGCTGCTGACCAATACTGAGTTCCGTTACTGGCCTTTGTAGCAACTGCGGATCCGTCAGCTCCAGATGGTTCAGCAGCCGAATCGCCTCCTGTTTGGCATCAACGCCCATGGATTGAATGTTTTCACGGCGTTTGCTGGCAAACCCCAGCGTCAGCGTGACATTGTCAATCACCGAAAGATAAGGAATCAGGTTAAACATCTGAAAGATAAACCCGATATGATCTGCCCGGAAATGGTCCCGGCGTGCCGATGAAAAACGGCTGATGTCGTTGTTCAGCACAGAGACATCGCCGGCAACCGGTGTGAGCACGCCCCCAAGAAGCCCCAGGAGTGTCGTTTTGCCCGAACCTGAAGGCCCCCGGATAAACACCTTCTCACCCTGATTGATCAACAGCTCCGGTATATCCAGAACCACTGTTCCCGGCTTCCAGCCAAACTGGACATCCCTTAGATGAACCACCTGAGCAACCTGAACAACCTGAGCAACCTGAACCACCGGTTGACGGAGACTACTCATATCAGAAGCGCACCTCTGGTTGCTGGCGGCTCATCTGTCCAGCTATCTGGCCAGAATCGGTAAAGCCCTGAACCTTCAACTGCTCACTGTTGCCAAACCGCTGAAACAATCGGGTAGAGATACTGTTGAGCCTGGCAATATTGGCGCACTCATAAACGTAAGTGGCG
Organism: Endozoicomonas sp. SESOKO1; assembly: GCF_024606265.1. Taxonomy (GTDB): domain Bacteria; phylum Pseudomonadota; class Gammaproteobacteria; order Pseudomonadales; family Endozoicomonadaceae; genus Endozoicomonas. The sequence continues at coordinate 22,774 of NZ_JAHHPP010000315.1, read as the reverse complement.
GCGATATCCATATGTGCTGACTCATGGTGACCATGGGCATGGTGGTCATCGTGTCCATGCTTTTCATGGTGAGAATCATGGTGATCATCGTCATGGTGCTCATGATGAGAGTCATGGTGACCATCGTCATGGTGCTCATGATGTTCTCCATGCCCACCACCAGCCGAAGCCGATGCTGTTTTCAATGTACAGGACGCCGCTGGTGTAAAAGACCATAAATCGTCTTTTTCAAGCTCATGCAGGGCGTCATTGAGTTGCTTGCGCTGGGTGTCGGAACTGATGGATTCAAAGCCGAGAATGTCAAACCCCGGCGTTTCCAGTTCAATATGAATCTGACCACCTTCAACGGCAAAGTTCAAATGACCGGTTCCATGCACATGGGCATCGGCATGACGATGCCCATCAGCCGAAACGCCTGCTGAGATTAAGGCAAAAGCAACAGCGGCCATTTTTGAAACGTGACGCATACATAAATCCTGAAAAAAAATAATTGATGAACATGGCTCAGCAAATAGTTAACCACCATCAGATAAACAGCCACCATTAGGGCCTGTCTGGCAGAGGATGATGGTCATATTCTGCGATTCCTTTCGGTATTGCCCTAGCCCGGATATCAAGACGAATTCGTTATAACATAACATATACCATATCACCAAAAGATCATGTTCAACGAATCAGGAAAAGGCATTGCAGGAATACCCTGAAAAATATAGAGGCCAATTAACCTTCAAAATGATCGCCGGTCAATAAACGGCAGGAGAAGCCGATCAGGCATTGAACCTGTCAGTGGTCACAAAACAGCCCGGAAATTGGCGCTTGGGTAATGATGTATTTTCCCTCCAGATCCCGATAGACAATGGCACTCCAGATCGTGCCATTCTCCAACTGGAACTCCAGCGCATAATTCAAACCATTAACAATCTGGGAGTGCACGGCCAACATTTTTTTAAGTTTGCCCGGCTTTTCCATTCTCTGTTATCTGTGCTTTGTGTAAATTTGAGACAGAAGAGCTGCCTCATCAATTTTTGTTCTGCCGCACAGCTTTGAGACAGTCTCTTTTAGCTGTCCATTTTTAAGCACCTTATTGACTGTTTTTTGGAGCGAAGTGAACTCCTTGTAGTTGAGTTGAGCATCTTTCAACCGATAATGGGCTTGTTCAAAGGCCATGATCATTTCAATTCTTCGTTCAGGAGAATCCAGGGGATCTACAGCCGGCCTTTCGCTTTTTCTGCGACCATGAGCAGGCAGAGGCGGTGAAACATCCCGGACAGGCTGTGAAGTCAGTCGTTTTGATGCCTGTCTTTGCAAGTGACTCGTGATCCTGGCTTCATAAGCCATGGCAAACTCTTCTGCCACTCTCTTAACTTCAGCTGTGTTGCTTCTATTTATGGACTGGATAATGTTATCCCGATTTTCGCTCAAAACCTTGCAGATAAAGTTATAGTGATAGTAGCCCAGCGCCTCCAGGCTTATATTCTCGCGTATAACAGCATTTCTGAATGCGGTTTTTGATTTGGCCGGAAGAGCGTCCAGGAAATCATAATATAAATAGCCTTCCGGGGGCTTGCACCGTCGGAGAAACGTTTTTTCTATATGATCAAAGGAGTACTGGAATTTTTCGTCCTTGAACTCACCTGCAAACCATTCCTGGAAATACTGATTGATATCATGGGAAATGAAGTAGTCGACAGATGTACTTTCATCGGAGTTCAGGCTTTCCTTTAAAGGTGAATAACATTCTCTGGCAATGTCTCTGATGGATGCTTGAAACAGGCCAATGAGTTTTTTTGTGAGGAAATTTTCAACCGGCTTTTTTAAGCCCCTGAACGCTACCTTGAGCTTATGGGGAGGATCCGTATACTTCTGTGCAATGCAGTCGGTTGCATAGTCACTGAGCGATAGTGATGTGTCCTGCAGGCTGGCCGCTATCCAGGCTGGAAGAGGCGGAGTGACGACGGTAACGGCACGGCTTAGCAGACTTGTCGTCCAGGAACCTAACCGGGCACAAGACACCAAAGCCTGACTCATACTCAGACTGGTGGAGGTATCGTAAATTTGCACCCTGCCTTTGGCTCTGGCCGATGTCGATGAGCCTTTAGGCCCGGATAAACTTTTACCCGCTTTTTTGGGGCGTGCGCCTGGACCGTCGTTATGTTGTCTTTGCGGGGGTGTACTTCTCTGTATACTGTCCATCAGAACCTCCTCTGTACATTTTGCGATAGCAAATTATCTGGTTGTTTGTTGAAATAAGTATTCCTCTGTAGCCTCGTTGACAAACTGTGATAACTCCACACCAGCCCAATAGACATCACTCCGATCATATTCACGCCATGCATCACCACAATTTACGAAGCGAGACGTCAATACGCCATTCACAAAACCTTGCAACTGCACCAAAGACCAATGGGTTTTCCTGAACGGCTGTTTCCAGCAACGCAATGAGACGATCAGTCAGAACGGTATCTGGTCTGACTGCCGCAGGATTCCATCCCTTGGCCAAACGATCCAGGGTAAAGACTCCGGCAGCAGAAGCACCCGCTATGATCATTGTGCAAGGCAAGTATTTTCTCCTGGTCCCCTGCACTGGGTCATAGTGGAAAACAACTCTCCTGAAACCCTGAAACAAACCACCCACAGAAACGCTGGTTGATAAGGGTTCAGGCTGCTTCGCAACCAGACCTTGGTCCTTCACATTAATGACGTGCATAGCCAAACTCTTGTTAAGCTGAAATGAGGTAAACTGGCTGATTTGAGTTCAAGACAATTGCCTTACAGAGTAAGACCTCCATTCTCGTACTAAGTTCCAAACAAAAATCACCCCACCACTTGTCAGCGAACTGGCTGTTCTTTACCGCTCTGGAATACAGTTTGTTATACCGTTTGACCTGGTCATCAGTTAATATTGAACCGGACGTTGTTACTCAGCCTCAATTCAGTGCCAGTATAGAAGTGAACTGGTTTTTCCTGATGAATATCAACCAACTGAAATGGCAAATACTCACAATGGGAAAACCTTCACTTTCTCTGCTCTCTCTTATATTGGTCACTGTCAACCTGTTTGCTGCGCCAACAGAAACCATTCAGACGCTGGATACCGGTTCAGGAGTACTTGAAGGATCCCTGCTGATACCGGACACACCACAAAACACGATACCGGTCGTATTGCTGATTTCAGGCTCCGGCCCAACAGATCGCAATGGCAATAATCCTTGGATGACCAACAACTCGTTGAAATTTCTCGCCGATGCCCTGGCACTCAACGGCATAGCCTCTCTGCGCTATGACAAACGGGGCATTGCCCACAGTGCCAGTGCTGCCGTACAGGAAGAGCATCTGCGTTTCGAGCATTATGCTGCCGACGCCGCACAGTGGGTCAACAAACTCAAAAGGGATAAACGTTTCGGTGCTGTAACCGTGATTGGACACAGTGAAGGTTCACTGATTGGCATGTTAGCGCTTCAACAACAGCCTGCCGATGCATTTATTTCCCTTGCCGGTGCCGGACAACCGGCAGACCTTTTGTTAAAGCGACAACTGAAGTCACAGCCTGCTCATTTACTGAACTCATCCCTGGCGATTATCAGCTCGTTGAAAGCGGGCAAAACCGTTGCTCCGATAGACCCTGTGCTCGCCCCCATTTTCCGGCCAGGCGTCCAGCCCTATATGATATCCTGGTTTCAGTATGATCCTGCGATTGAAATTGCCAGTCTCAAGATACCGGTTTTAATTCTCCAGGGTTCAACAGACTTACAGGTGAGTATGGAAGACGCCAGTCTTCTGGCAAAAGCACAGCCTGATGCTGAAAGCATGGTCATTCAGGGCATGAATCATGTCCTGAAAGATTCAGCCATAGAAGTCAATGTTAATCTTGACACGTATAACCATCCTTCTTTACCAGTTAACACAGAGCTGGTCTCTGTAATTACTGCCTTCATCAGCCGGGTTAAGGGACTGTCGCACCCCCCCCAGGCAACCGCATCAATGAGTATAAAAACAGAAGATTGAACTATTCACCTCTGAGACATTCTGTTGCCTATTTGCTCAACGTTAGCGTCAGAAACACTATGTTAGAAGCAACAGCATACAAAACACGCTGCAGATTACTCTGTCCGTGCTCTGGAGCCAGCACTTACCATTCATGATTCTTTGCCAGGGAGTCTGGATCTACCGTGATATTCTCCTTAGGCTAAGCTCTGACAGGAAGACATTCAGCCTGATCGGCTGATACTATATTGCGCTGATTTCGATTTACTATTTATTACTGAACCTGTATCCAGTAAAGCTGGCTGCAACATCAGACCAGACGGACAAACGTTTTTTGCTCAATGACCAATACAGACCTCTCCAACCACACTCCGATGATGCAGCAGTATCTGCGCATCAAACAACAACACCGGGATCATCTGGTGTTTTACCGGATGGGTGATTTCTACGAGCTGTTTTATGATGACGCCAAAAAGGCTGCACACCTGCTGGATATTACCCTGACCAAACGGGGGCAGTCGGGTGGCGAACCAATCCCCATGGCGGGAATTCCGTACCATGCGGCGGAGGGTTATCTGGCCAGGTTGATCCGGTTGCGTCAGTCCGTTGCCATTGCCGAGCAGATTGGCGATCCGGCCACCAGCAAAGGGCCGGTTGAGCGACAGGTGGTGCGCATTCTGACCCCCGGTACCGTCAGTGATGAGGCTTTGCTGGATGAGCGTCAGGACAATCTGCTGATGGCGGTCAACCAGCGGGAAAACCGGTATGGGCTGGCATTTCTCGATATCAGCAGTGGCCGGTTCAATGTGCTTGAAGTGACGGGTGAAGAGGCATTGCTTTCTGAAGTTGAGCGCCTGAGTCCTGCCGAAGTATTGCTCAATGATGACCGCAACTGGCCCGAGGTATTACTGCGTCGTCCAGGTTCCAGTAAGCGTCCTCCCTGGGACTTTGACCATGAGAGTGCTGTGGAGCAATTAACCCGGCAGTTCCAGACACAAAGTCTTGATGGCTTTGGCTGCAGCCACTTGACACTGGCTATTGAGGCTGCTGGCTGTCTGCTGCAGTACGCCCGGGAAACACAGCGAACCGCCCTGCCCCATATTCGCGCCCTGTCCCGGGAAAACCGCGAAGAGAGCGTGGCCCTGGATGCCGCCAGCCGGAAAAACCTGGAACTGACCACCAATATGAATGGCGGCCGGGAGCATACGGTTGCTGCCGTGCTGGATCGCACAGCAACGGCCATGGGTAGCCGACTGCTCGGACGTTGGATCAATCGCCCACTGCGCCATATTGAGAAATTGCAGGCTCGCCAGTCGGCCATCACCGCCCTGAAAGATGGCTGCCATTTTGAGTCCCTCTACCCCATTCTCAAACATATTGGCGACATTGAACGTATTCTTGCCCGGGTTGCCCTGAAGTCTGCCCGGCCACGGGATCTGGCTCGGTTAAGGGATGCCCTGCAGCAACTGCCAGAACTGCAGCAACAGCTGGCGACGATTGATAGCCAGACAGTACATCAACTGGCAGAAAGCATCAGTGAACACCCCGAACTGGAAGCATTATTAACCCGGGCCATCATCGAGAATCCACCTGTGGTGATCCGCGATGGAGGTGTGATCGGCGAAGGTTATGATGGCGAGCTGGATGAGCTTCGTTCCATCAGTGAAAATGCCGGCGACTACCTGGTTCAAATGGAGATACAGGAACGTGAGCGTACCGGTCTTTCCAGCCTGAAAGTCGGTTATAACCGGGTACATGGTTACTATATCGAGTTGAGCCGCCGTGAATCCGAAGATGCCCCGGTAGACTACATTCGCCGCCAGACTCTGAAAAATACTGAGCGCTTTATTACCCCGGAGCTGAAAGCGTTTGAGGACAAGGCGCTGTCCAGCAAAAGTCGTGCCCTGGCCCGTGAAAAAGCACTGTACGATGAGCTTCTGGACCAACTGGTGGCACAGCTGGGACCGCTTCAGGAGTGCTCCATGGCACTGTCAGAGCTGGATGTACTCAGTAACCTGGCTGAACGTGCTGAAACACTGAATTTCTGCCGTCCTGAAATTCTGCAAAGTCCCGGTATCGACATTATTGAAGGCCGCCATCCGGTGGTTGAACAGGTTTTGGACGAACCGTTTGTGGCAAATAATGTTACCTTCAATGTTCAGCGCCGCATGTTGATTATCACTGGTCCCAATATGGGCGGTAAATCGACCTATATGCGACAGACGGCGTTGATTGTTCTGCTGGCTCATATTGGCAGCTTTGTACCTGCATCCCGGGCCCGTATTGGTCTGGTCGATCGGATTTTTACCCGTATCGGTTCTTCCGATGATCTGGCCGGTGGTCGTTCAACTTTTATGGTGGAGATGACGGAAACCGCCAATATTCTGCATAATGCTACCGAGCAGAGCCTGGTACTGATGGATGAAATCGGCCGTGGAACCAGCACGTTCGACGGGCTATCCCTGGCCTGGGCCTGCGCACAATATCTGGCGGACTCAGTACGTGCATTCACGCTGTTTGCCACCCACTACTTTGAGTTGACCCTGCTGCCCGAAGAGTGCGATACGGTGGTGAACGTACATCTCAATGCAACCGAGCATGATGATCGCATTGTCTTTCTCCATGCCGTTCAGGAAGGCCCTGCCAACCAGAGTTATGGCCTGCAGGTTGCCCAGCTGGCCGGGGTACCCCGACATGTCATTAACCAGGCACGACAGAAACTGGCCATGCTGGAGCAGCATGGACCCTCCCTACCGCCTCCCGCAAAACCATCCAAAAAGGCTGCTTTCACACCCCAGGCTGACCTGTTTGCCGATCCCGGGCCGCACCCGGCTGTTGAGGTTCTGGAAAAAACAGATCTGGACAACCTGACACCCCGCCAGGCCCTGGAGCTGCTCTATACTCTCAAGGGGCTGGGCAAATGACAAAGTTTTTCTGATGCCCCGGGCACTCTGATTAACACTAAGGGTATAAGGTTATGGTAAACCCGGCTATTCAGCGGGTTTACAACTCTGGTAGACTTGCCCGACCTTTTTGTATTGCCATCGTAATGTTTCAGGTCTCATTATGAAATGCTTCCGGGAGCCAGCTCTCACGGGTATAAAAGCAAAACCGGGCGGTACTTTTTTTTATTCAGATCAAATGGAGTTTAACCACCATGGCTTTCGTAGTGGGTGAAAACTGCATCAAGTGCAAATACACCGATTGCGTGGAAGTCTGTCCTGTGGACTGCTTCTATGAAGGACCAAACTTCCTGGTTATTCACCCGGATGAATGCATTGACTGTGCTCTTTGTGAGCCAGAGTGTCCGGCAAACGCTATTTTCTCCGAAGATGAGGTTCCCGACGATCAGCAGGAGTTCATCGAACTGAACGCCGTGCTCGCGGATGTCTGGGAAAACATTACCGAGAAGAAAGACCCACTTCCTGATGCGACAGAGTGGGATGGCGTGAAGGGCAAGCTGGACCAGCTGGAACGCTGAGCTCAATAGAAAAAAGCCATGAGGGCTACCCATGGCTTTTTAATTAACAGAGACTCAATGTCAGGCCATCAATTAAACAGGGACTCTCCTGACAACCCCTGCTTTTCAAGAATTGAGCGAAGCCGTTTCAACGCCTCAACCTGAATCTGCCTTACCCGTTCACGGGTCAGGCCAATCTCCTTACCAACTTCCTCAAGCGTACTGGTTTCATAGCCCCTGAGACCAAACCGGCGGGCAACAACTTCTCGCTGTTTTTCTGATAACTCACCCAACCACCGGTCAAGACTGTCATTAAGATCCAGGTCCTGTAACAGCTCTGCCGGGTCAGCACCTTTCTCATCAGAAATAGTGTCCAGAATGGATTTATCAGAGTCAGGCCCCAGTGGTGTATCCACCGAAGTCACCCGCTCATTGAGGCCAAGCATCCGCTTTACATCAGCAACCGGCTTATCCAGCAGCTCGGCTATTTCTTCCGGGCTCGGATCATGATCCAGCTTCTGGGTTAATTCCCTGGCGGCCCGGAGATAGACGTTCAGTTCTTTCACAACATGAATAGGCAGGCGAATCGTCCGGGTCTGGTTCATGATCGCCCGCTCAATCGTCTGTCGTATCCACCAGGTCGCGTAGGTTGAAAAACGGAATCCACGTTCAGGATCAAATTTCTCAACCGCACGAATCAGACCGAGGTTACCTTCTTCGATCAGATCAAGCAGCGTCAGACCACGGTTGACATAGCGCCTGGAGATTTTAACAACCAGCCGAAGATTACTTTCGATCATACGGCGTCTACCCGCTTCCACACCTTTTCGTGCAAGGCGGGCATAGTGCACCTCTTCCTCGGGGGTGAGGAGAGGTGAAAAGCCAATCTCATTCAGGTACAGCTGGGTTGCGTCGATGGATTTGTAAAAGCCATCATCTTCTTTTCGACGACCGGTACTAATCGGAGACACAGCCGTAGGCTGTGGCTTATCGATATCATCGTTCTCGTCAGCCACTTCAATGAGGTCACCGGAATTGTCATCCGGACTCAATTCATCCTGTCCCTGGATTACATCGTCAGCATAACTGCTTAGCTCTGCGTCATCCCTCTTCGATGCCATAAGAGTTAGTCCTATCCGAAAGTCCCACTCTATGCCGGGCAACCCGAGGTTGCGCCGACACCCGTGAGATCCCTCTACTACAACCACCACTGACCTTCATCATCAGCGCCCTGGAAGGTACCCCATCGGGTCGACCGGTTTACCATCACGCCGAATTTCAAAGTGCAGCTTAGGCTCCGTCGTTCCTGTAGAACCTATTTCGGCTATCTTCTGGCCCGCTTTAACTGAGTCTCCCTCATTCACCAATAGATCCCTGTTGTGCGCATATGCGCTCAGATAGCTACTATTATGTTTCAGAATGATCAGCCTGCCATAGCCCGACAGGTCGCTTCCTGCATACACTACCTCACCACTGGCGGCTGCCTTTACAGGCTCTCCTAATTTGCCGCCAATATCAATCCCCTTGTTAACAGGCGTTTGGAGAGAATACGCAGAAATAATTTTTCCACTGGCAGGCCACTGCCAGCCTCCGCTGCTAAAAGATGTACTTTTTTGCGCCGCACTCTTTGCTGTATGTTTTTTAACCGGAGGATTGCTGATGACAACTGTTTTCTTTGGCCGACTGACGGGAGCCACCGAAGCCGTGACAGCACCGTAGCGCTGGATAGATAAGTTTATTTTCTGCCCCGGATAGATAGTATAGGGGCTTCGAATATTATTCTTCCTGGCCAACTCCCGGAAATCCCTGCTATAGAGCCAGGCTATTGAGTAAAGAGTTTCACCGCTGTGCACAATATGCTGACCTTTGGTCACCTTTGGTGGCGACCTCAGGTCAGTAACCGTAACTCTGGACGGATCATGGCTGCAGCTTACAGTCAGCAGGCAGGTAATCAGAAAAAGTATTTTTTTTGAGCAATCACTCATATTAATCAGAGCGATTTTCATGAAATCCAACACTTTATCAACTCCACTGCCCTGCATAATCACAAAAATCATTTATTCAATAAATGAATAGAAATAATAATTTATGGTTTAAAATATTATACCAAGACTGGTATTTCCAACTGTATTTGCACACTAACCCAGGAGCCTGTCGGACTTAAGGCTCCTGGTGCTTTTTACTACCCATCCACTCAATCATCGCCACCAGGACAATGGCAAAAATCATCAGTCCGATAGCTTCAACCAGATAAGCAGGCTGTCCCGTAACCCCCTCATAATTCAGTGGAGAAACATTAGCTTGCATCAGCGGAACCAGATCCCCGGAACTGTTTACCCGGGTTTCCAGCGTTTCCTTCCATGGCCAGACTTTGCCCAACGCTCCAAGCATCAGGCCGGTCAACAATGAAATGGCCAGATCACGGTGTTTTTTTAACAACCATGACAACACGTGGGAAAAGCTGAGCAAACCGCCGATACAGCCCAGGCCAAAAACAATCAGCACGCTGAAATTCAAACTCTTCACGGCATCAATTACCGGACCATACAGCCCCATCATCAGTAAAATAAAGCTGCCGGAAATACCCGGCAGAATCATGGCGCAGATAGCAATGGCACCGGCAAAAAACAGCGTCACCGACTCTGGTTCAAGACTGGTTGGAGTTAGTACACCTACCGCGTAAGCGATCACAACGCCAGCAATCAGGGTGATGATGGTGGAGGCATTCCAGTGACTAACCTGACGAATCATATGAAGCCCGGATACCAGAATCAGCCCAAAAAAGAATGCCCAGAGCATCTCTGGATAAGTGTCAAGAAGCCAGGTAATAACATGGGCAAATGACAGAATACTGGTCAGTACACCACCAAACACACACAGCAGAAATGTGCCGTCTATCCTCTGCCACACACCGGCAGCACCTTCGTTACCCAGCACTTTCAATAACGATGGGTTTACACTTTTCAATGCATTCAACAACCGGTCATAAATGCCAGTAATAAAAGCGATGGTTCCACCGGATACTCCCGGAACCACATCTGCAACCCCCATGGCCATTCCCCTGGCGATGAGGGCAAAGTAAGAAGAAAGATTCGACATGTTCTGACCTTTGGAACAGAGGTTTAGAAAAAGGGCACTAATACCCATCAGCCATCCTGGACTGATTACTTGTTAAATTACTTTTCAAGGTTGTCGCAAAAGCTGCAAAAAAGAAAGCAATGTCTTTTTCATCAACTGTCAGCGTATAACACCCGACAGCAACGGTACAAACCGGACAGCTTCCAACACCTTACGCTGATACTCATCACCGTTTCTGGTCACCAGCACAAGATCCTGAAAGTCACTTCCTCCAACGGGAATCACCAGCCTCCCACCTTCCGGAGAAAGCTGCTGCAACAGTGCTTCAGGAATTTCCCCCGGTGCCGCCGTGACGATAATTCCGTCAAATGGACTTTCCTCCGGCCACCCCATAACTCCATCGGTATGACGAAGACGAACATTATTCAGAGACAGCCTGGACAGTCTCTGCCGTGCCATCTCCTGCAATGGTCTGATGCGTTCCACGGAGTAAACCCTGCCCACCAGCGAAGCAAGCACAGCCGTCTGATAACCGGATCCGGTACCAATTTCCAGTACCTTATCCTGCTCACCCCGGGCCAGCAACACTTCTGTCATTCTGGCAACAATGTACGGCTGTGACAGTGTCTGATTATGACCAATGGGCAGCGCCGTGTCTTCATAAGAACGATGAGCCAGCGCTTCATCAAGGAATAGATGACGGGGAACGGTGCGAATGGCTTCCAGGACTTTGCTGGACTGAATCCCCTGATCCAGCAGACGCTGGGTCAGTCGCTCTCTGGTTCGGCGAGACGTCATACCGATACCATCAATTTCAAGATCCCTCCTCATACACAGGCTTCAAGCCAATCCTCCATCAGTGATAACGTTGCATGACCGGTCTTATCATATTGCAATGGGGTAATGGATACATAACCAGAAGCCACCGCATGAAAATCGGTTCCTTCTTCAGCAATCAGGGGCTGACCAACGCCGCCAATCCACCAGACCGTATTGCCACGGGGGTCGGTCATTTTTACCGGCGGCTTTGACCGGGCACGGTGGCCAAGCCGGGTAATTTTCATTCCACGGATGTCTTCATAACCACAGGCCGGTACATTGACATTAACAATCGTACCTTCTGGCAAGATCAGGTCATCAAGGCGCAGCATCAAATCGTTTAACACTCTGGCGCTCACTTCCAGGTGGTGATCTTCTCTGCCGCAGGATGAAATGGCAATGGCGGTTTTTGCCAGCATGCGTCCTTCCATGGCAGCAGCCACAGTACCTGAGTAGAGAACATCATCACCCAGGTTTGCGCAGTTGTTAATACCGGAAACTACGCGCTCCGGAAGGCGGCCAAACAACCCACTGGCGGCGAGATTGACACAATCTGCCGGTGTCCCGTCCACACTGAAAAAGCCATTGTCGTGCTCTTTCATGCGCAGTGGCCGATTCAAAGTAAGGGAATGTCCCCTGCCGGAACAGTCACTATCCGGAGCCACTACCCAGCACTGGCCGTAGGATTTCATGGTTTCAAACGAAAGGGCCAATCCCCTGGCGGTAACGCCATCATCATTGGATAGCAATATGGTCATAGTCCATCAATCCTGAATTATTCCAAGCGATTTAAAAACCCACTGTCGTAATCAGCATGACTGTTTCACGACTCTTCATCTCGTTTTTTTTCCAATAGATGGTTTGCTTCATAACAATCAAACAACTCCCTGAGTACAGAAGTCGCAAAACAACCCTTTGGCAGTCGGAAGCGTAATTCCAGTGAACGTCCTTCAGGACCACTTTCCCACAGCCAGGTAAACTGCTGGGGTACCAGACGGTTAACTCTGCGCTCCTGCAGCAATCCGGCCTTCTCAAGCCCATCACACAACTGAGGATATCCGGCAGTGACAGACTGTTCGAAAAGCAGGACCTGATCAGTCACTTTCGATCTCCCCCTCCCCCACAATGGAGAGGTTGGACTTAATTCACCGTTGCCCAGACGGGTCATCATGGTTTCATCCGGCGCTTCAAAAATCAGGCTGTTACTATCTGGAAATCCTAACGCATCGCCAGAAAGATACTGATTCCAGACACCCTCCCTGACTTTTTCAGAAAGCACCCGGTTAAACAGCCAGGACCGGGCTGCAGACAGATAGACCGATCGTTTATTCCGTTGCACCCTGAACTTTCCAGCCAGCATATCGACGGCTTTTTCAATATTGCGTCCATGATGACCAAAGCGCTGCTCACCGAAGTAATTAGGCACGCCTTCGCGAGAAACCTGCTCTAACCGTGCATCAACCAGTGCAGGATCAACATCAATATTCCGCAATCTGATACGGAAATCATTTGCCTTAAGGGCTCCGGTTTTCAGTTTTTTCCTGTGGCGTGCCTGCCGAATGATCCGTATGGTATCACTCTCCAGGCCACTCCAGTCGGGATCAGCCATACCAGGCAGGGAAACACAAAACCATTGACGCGTAATCCCATGACGATCCTTGCGTCCGGCATAACTGACCGACTGTCTTTTAACTCCTGCATATCTGGCCAGAAGCCCTGCAACCCAGTCGGTATTCTCACCTTTTTTTTCAATCAGCAGAAAAAGGTGTTCACCTTCACCTTCCGGCTCAAAAGGCAGGAGTTCATCAACAAGAAAATCTTCATGACAGGACTTGAAAAGACAACTGCCCAAAGGGCCACCAAAGGCATGATACCAATCGATGGAGTAATTGGCAGGCATCGGTACATCTGCATCCATGATGTGCTCTCAAGAAAACAAAATTAACAGTACCGCGTTTAACGCAGTCAGTGAAAGGTAATACCAAAAAATACCGATGGGTATTGGGCCTCCTGTCCAGAAGGCACCGTGCCTTGAATCATGAACCCAGTTCTGTCAACAGAACGACGGCGTGAACCGCAATACCTTCTTTTCTACCGGTATAGCCCAGCTTTTCAGTGGTGGTCGCCTTGACGTTTACCAGGGATGGATCAATCCCCATGTCTTCGCTGATATTCTGCCGCATCTGGTCAATGTGAGGTGACATTTTTGGAGACTGGGCAACGATAGTACTGTCCATATTAACAGGGATCAGATCATGCGCTTCAAGCAGGGCAATAACATGACGGAGTAACTTTCGGCTATCAATGCCGGCATAACGCTCATCGGTATCGGGAAAATGCTTACCAATATCGCCCAGACCTGCCGCTCCCAACAGTGCGTCGCAAAGTGCATGAAGCAGCACATCACCATCGGAATGCGCCACCAGCCCACGGGTGTGAGGGATTTTTACCCCTCCCAACACTATATAATCCCCTTCATCCCCTTCATAATACCCTTCATCCTCTTCATAATCCCCTTCGCACTCACTATCAGTGAAGCGGTGAACATCAAAACCATGACCAATACGCATCAGGTGACCTCAATAAGTTTCGATTGCTGTTCTATATATAGAGTGGCCAGAGCCAGATCAGTTCCACGGGTCACCTTGATATTATCGGCATGTCCTTCCACCATGACGGGCTGCTTTCCAGAGTATTCAATGGCGCTGGCCTCATCCGTTACCGGCATCTTATCCGCTATCGCTTTCGCCATTGCATCGTGCAGCATTCCCAGACGGAACATCTGCGGTGTCATCGCATGCCAGAGTCCCTGACGGTCTACCGTTTCGGTGACAACATCATCGATTCCGGCCCTCTTGATGGTATCGGTAACCGGGCTACCCAGCAGACCTCCGACAGGATGTTCATGGAGCTGACTGACCAGCCAATCCATATCTGCACGGCGAATGCAGGGACGGGCTACATCATGGACCAGTACCCAGTCATCAGGACTACCGATATCCAGCAGCACTTTCAAACCATTGAGTACCGAGTGGTAACGCTCATCTCCCCCCCGGGCAAGGAGAATCCTCGGATTTTTCAATAGTTCAATGGACTGATGGTACTCATCGTTATGATCAAGCACTACCACTATCTTTTCCAGCCCGGGAAAATCCAGCAATCGCTCCAGGGTATGTACCATCAGAGGCTTACCCTTGATTTCAAGGTACTGCTTGGGAATATCCACATTCATCCGTCGGCCAACGCCAGCTGCCGGAACAACCGCCCAGTAACGAACCGTGCTCATGGTTTCTACGCTACTCACTCTGACACCCTTAATTTGAACATTCAGAAGCCAGTTCAGGAACAGCTCCTAGGAGCCTGACCGAGAATAGACTGCCCTACTGCGGTGGCAGCAAATTGGTCTAAAAATCCACTTTTGTCCGTCAAATAGCGCGCTATTCTCCTCACAAAACTGAATTTTTATCCTCAATTTTCTCCCATCCTCGCTACGGGCGCTATTCTCGGTCAGGCTCCTGGCACCAACACAGGAAACAGATTATCCAGTTTAATCGAAAGTCAGAAAGAATGTTTCATCACTGCGGATCATACCCAGCTCCTGGCGTGCTCTCTCTTCAACCGTTTCCATCCCCTGCTGAAGTTCCACAACCTCTTTCGCCAGCAGGCGGTTACGCTGGTACAAACGTTCATTTTCAAGCCTGAAACGCTCAAGGCTATCCTTTTGCGTCAACATTTCAGCCATACTGCCCTCACCAATCCAGAGCCTGGTTTGCAGACAAACCAGCAGCAGTGTCAACAGGGCAATTGCCAGTTTTTTCATCATCAGTTCCGCTTTAAACCGTCACTATCCAGAGCAGTATGGGTAACACCAGAAAAACAAGATGTTTGAAGCTGAAGGGTGAAGTTTAACAGGAGTACCCGTGGTTTTACATATGATCAGTTATCAGAACCGCTTCACAGGGTTTTCCAGTCCTATCCCTCTGTCGTGTTTCGTTATCTGCTTGACTCTCGCCTTTCGTTTCTTGAGCTTCTTTTCCTGATTGCGGCCAATGATAGAGCCGCCACCATTGACTACACTGCAGCCGACAATGGGTATGCAAAGCACCTCCGACTCCCTTCTCTCTACGACAAGGGATACTGTATTACCTGTTGAGTTCAGCCCGGTACCGGCTACCCGGAACCCGTAAGCCAGGGACCAAGGAGCCTTAGACATGCCCCGCGACAACCCTATTGGCAGCTTCAACCGCTATACCGCCCCGGTTAACGCCAACAGCCAGCCTGCAGCAAACAATACCGTCAACAGCATCACCGCCATTTCCGGCCAAAAACCGATGCTTTTGCTGGATTTACCCTTGCAACCCATGGGGCACTTGCTGGGTTTTTTAAGGTATCGGGATATAAAAGCAATGTCGCAGACCTGTTCGTCCTTGTTCAATACCATCCGTGAAGAGCATTTACTCCCCAGGACCTGGTTTAAACAGTTCGAGCCTCGACAACAGCAGCAATTCATACAGATTGCCAATTACATCAGCAACCATGAACTGAAAGCCTGGCTGAGGCAGCTTACCGGGAATGAAACGCTGATCAGCGCTATTTGCGGCCATTCAACCGGTTGTGGCCATTCAGCCGGAAAAGTAACAGACGACGATATACCGCCACGGGAACCACGAAGAGGAAAATATTTCCCGCAAATCCTGTTTTACACAGTGGGCCAGCTGATGGTTAACTGTCGTACTTTCCATCCGGAATTGGCAATATCCATCAATTGCATCCCCTATACTGCCGCATCAGCCACCCTCAGCAACGATGGAGGCTACCTGGCGACCAACAGTTACACGCGCTGTAGTCCGGAAAATTATGGCAGAACGGCAAACGCCACAAGACCCGAAGTGATTTCTATCCCCCATGCAGGCATAATCCGCCGGATCACCTTCAGCACTGACAAAAAGCATATATTGAGCCACACAGCCCGGATCGCGAAAATCAGCAGCGTTAATACCAACGGCAACTGGACAGAAAGACTCATCATCATTTCTGATAGATTTATCAGATCGGCGACTTTCAGCCCCGACAGCCGCCATGCAGTGATGGCCAGGAGTGGTCGCAGGGCCGTAATCTGCACAATGGACAACACTGGCCGCTGGGTAGTAACAACGACAACGAAACATAAAGGGCACGTTCTTTCAGCAACATTCAGCCCTGACAGCCGCTTGATAGTCACTGCCAGTGACGATCACACGGTGAAAATCCATGGCCGGGACAGCAACGGCAACTGGCTGGAGCTGGCCACCCTGAACCATAATGGCAGGGTCACTGCCGCTGAATTCAGCCCTGATGGCAAACATATAATCACCATTAGCGACGACGGGAATAACAATCCCGATCGCATCGCAACTATTTTCAGCGGCAACACCAATAACGGTTGGGTAAAAAAAATCTGTATTACCCACTCCCGGGGAATCACCTTCACTGCATTCAGCCCTGACAGCCTCCATGCTGTAACAGAGAGCTTCGATTATATTGCCAGAATCCTGAGTTTTGATACCCGCAACAACTGGCAGGAAAAAACCACTATCAACCACAAACGGTGGATTGCCTCTACCAGTTTTAGTCCCGATGGCCACTATTTAGTCACGGCCAGTAGCGATCATACAGCAAAAATCTACCGGTATGATGCAAACACCAGGCACTGGTCAGAACAACAGATTATCGTCCATGATGATTTGCATATTACCTCAGCCAGGTTCAGCGCTGACGGTCGACATATCCTGACATTTTCCTGCAATTACTCATCAATATCCCTACCTGAATGCAACGCCCAAATCCACACTCGTACGACCGGTGGCAACTGGATAATCAGCGGCAAATTCACGACAGCAGGTGGGGTTTATTCAGCCCAATTCAACCACGATGGCTCCCATGTTGTCATCGAAGCCAGAAATGATAGCGCCATCATAATCTATGGCTACACGGCAGATGGTAACTGGTTACACAAAACGACGCTTCACCATCAATACAGGCTCGACTCGGTAACGTTAAGTGCCAACGGGGGGCATTTAATGACCATTAGTAACGACGGCCAACTGGTGCAGGTCTGGCACCTTAACAAGGAAGATCTGGCAGCACATCCCCAGCGCCCTGTCAATGAACTGTCGCCTCCCCCAGACAAAAAGGCCAGAAAATCTGCTCCATAAGCTCACAGACAAAGGGCGATCCACGAATTAACTCTCCCTCAGCCCGGAGTGCTTCACCCTTCTCTCGGCCTGACAGGTTTGCCCACTTCGTCGGACAAAAAAAGGGAGGCTTAAAGCCTCCCCTTTCAATCAGCAGCGACTGCTAATCAGGCATGCTTGAATTCAGCAATGCCACGGTAAGGCGCCTTGCCTTCCAGCTGCTCTTCGATACGGATCAACTGGTTGTACTTGGCTACACGGTCAGAACGGCACAGGGAACCGGTCTTGATCTGGCCAGCGCAGGTACCTACCGCCAGGTCAGCGATGGTAGCGTCTTCGGTTTCACCGGAACGGTGAGAGATAACGGCAGTGTAACCAGCGTCTTTCGCCATCTTGATGGCATCCAGAGTTTCGCTCAGGGAGCCGATCTGGTTGAACTTGATCAGGATAGAGTTAGCGATGCCCTTATCGATACCTTCTTTCAGGATCCTGGTGTTGGTTACAAACAGGTCGTCACCAACGATCTGGATCTTGTCGCCCAGCAGTTCAGTCTGGTACTTGAAGCCGTCCCAGTCAGACTCATCCAGGCCATCTTCGATGGAGATGATCGGGTACGCTTCGGTCAGGCCTTTCAGGTAGTCAGAGAACTCGTTGGAGGTGAAGACCTTGCCTTCGCCTTTCAGGTTGTACTTGCCATCTTCGTAGAACTCGGAAGCAGCACAGTCCATAGCCAGAGTGATGTCGGTGCCCAGAGTGTAACCGGCCGCAGCAACCGCTTCTTTGATGACTGCCAGAGCGTCAGCATTGGAAGCCAGGTTGGGGGCAAAACCACCCTCATCACCCACGGCAGTGTTCAGGCCTTTGTCAGACAGAACTTTCTTCAGGGCGTGGAATACTTCAGCACCCATGCGCAGCGCTTCAGCGAAGTTCTTGGCGCCAACTGGCTGGATCATGAATTCCTGGATATCGACGTTGTTGTCAGCGTGCTCGCCGCCGTTCAGGATGTTCATCATAGGAACTGGCATGGTGTACTGGCCAGCAGTACCATTCAGCTCAGCAATGTGGGCGTACAGTGGCATGCCTTTGTCTGCTGCAGCAGCTTTGGCAGCCGCCAGAGACACCGCCAGGATAGCGTTGGCGCCCAGCTTGGCCTTGTTATCAGTGCCGTCCAGATCGATCATCTTCTGATCCAGGCCACGCTGGTCATTGGCATCAAAACCAAGCAGTGCTGAACGGATAGGACCGTTGACATTGGCAACGGCTTTCAGAACGCCCTTGCCCAGGTAGCGGGACTTGTCACCATCACGCAGTTCCAGGGCTTCGCGGGAACCAGTGGAAGCGCCACTGGGAGCACAAGCAGTACCAAAGGCACCAGACTCAAGGATGACGTCAGCTTCAACAGTGGGGTTACCACGAGAATCAAGGACTTCGCGAGCCTTGATTTCTTTGATAGCGGTCATGAGATACTCCGGGTGAAGAATTCGGAAATTTCAAGTGAGAGGTAAGCAATACCGCAAAATGGATACGGCATTGTTACGGGAGCGGCAACTATACCACCGGAAAATCCTGTGTCAAAGCCTTACAATTCCGCTGGACACCGCGCCAGCATTGAGTTCCGTGGATTTTTGATCATTACTGTTAACCTCTGTTAATAGCCTGTGAACCATCGTTTAAACCAAACGTCAATGATCAAATAATCATCAAATGGCAACGGCAACAGTAAGTAAAGTTACTACCTGAGATACAATTCAAAAATCATTTTCTCCGCCGTGCAGTCAAAATCAAACATGGCATCAATGGTGACGCTGCCCTTATGGCGGTTCACCGTTTTCTTTACCTGGCAATGGTCAGAAATGCTGTTTGCCAGTGCTTCCATCTTTGCCATCTGATCGTTTGCCTGTTGCTCAGTATCTCCTTTTATTGTCATTGCAAGGTGAGTATCACCGGGCGCAATCACCTCACCTATCTCAAAACAGTGATCAGCATCAACTTCCAGTTCAGCGGTGGTATTCTCCATATCAGGCCTCCTTTTGAATGCCAGATGATGATATGTCTACAGTTAATCATCTTAAACCACTTTCACCAGCCTTTAATAACATTTTGACCCTAATGCATTGAAAAATAAAACATTAAGCAATTAACCGGTTAGATTTACAAACCCTATTGGCTACGCACAAATACCAATAATTTAGCCTGAAAAAGTGGCAGGATAAGCAAGAGAACTGAAACAAAATGGAACCATATTACAACTTGATGGTCTAATTTTTGAAAAATCAGAATCCTGTGGGACTGATCGAAGAAATAGCAAAAAAAGTATCAAATAAATTGTTTTGATTTTTTCTTACGGGAGAAAGCAGAGGTAACCAAATGTTCAACATAACCTCGAATTATACCACTTCAATAAATACCGACCATCCTCCAGATACCGGTATTGTTACCCGATTCATGGACATGACGGTTACTGTTTCAACCGCTATTCGAAGCTATCTACAGTTTTACCCAGAACGCTTTTTTTCAATTCGCCTTGATAATGCTGCAACCCCGTGTGAATCCTCCGCCCCTGTGCCCTCACCATCGAAGTACAATTATCCTTTATGTGAAAATACTCCGGCTATCGGCAGTACAGATGACCATTTCCCCGAAGAAATGATACCCCCTGATGCCCCTGAAAGCCTGTTTCCTCCGGCAAGTCTGCAATGCTTTGAAACTTCAAGTATGGTGTACATTCCAGGCGAGACTGAAAAACTGGATATTGATACTGTAGAAATTATTGAAGGAAGTGAACTGGCAAACCAGCTTGGTACTTCTGGCAAAGTCAGGGTTGACAACGTTTTTTATCAGGCAGAAACCGGTGCTATTTTCGCACGGCTAATGATCAATGAAGTAGAACAGTTATTTACGCTTTTTTACATCAACGTAGAAACCAACATCAAGCTTCCGATAACTCAATATCAGCTGGACGCCTATCTCTCTGAAACAAAAAATGAGTATGCCCCACACTACGAGTTCTTCAGGGAGGCATTAAAAGAAAACAGTAGCACGCAGGTTTTTGGGACGGAAGCAAACCCAAATACGGAACATCAATGGCGAAGAAAGCTCCTGAGGAAGGTAAAGCGGAGGGAGAAAAATTTACCACATTACGTGTACCCGAAATCCATGACACCTGTAAAACACTATTGTTGCAATCAGGGAGTATCCAGTGTCACTAATAAAAATGGAATTGATATCACTGAAGCTGTCAAGATAAGAATGTACCAGCAGGAGGAGAAATTAGTTAGCCTGGGAGGGCCTCCGTTGAAACACCAGGATATAGAGTCAGCACTCAAACACGTCGCGAAACAGAAAAGTGCGTTGGCGGCCAGTCAGCGTCATGCTGACAAATTGAATATACACTTTGACAAGCCAGCGAAGGTTACTCTGTCCAGAGGACAAGCTGAAACAGTCAAGATGCTGAATGAAAAGAGGGTATTGGCCAAAAAGGCAGGAATTGACTTAGCAGCCCAAAAGGATATTGCAACTGAATTCATCACATTCTTATGATAATGAAATTTTCACCCTCAATTTATTACCAACCTCGCTATGGTCGCTATTCTCGATCAGCCTTCTAAACTTCTTCAGGCCCATGTCGCCTTGCCGTGGCATCCGGTGCCGAAAAATGGCTGCATACCCGGTCATAGATTGATTTACATCCCTCATACACCTTGCACAAGCCACCGCTGGCAACAAAATAAGCTGTTGACGTTACTGCTATCTCTGCCAGATAGACTGGGGTAAACGGAGTGAGTTCTCCGTACTCATCGAACTCAGCCCGGGTCATGTTATTGAAACAATGCCTCCTCAAAAAGACTTTGCCAGGTTCATTCAGCGGGGAAACCACCTGATTTTTTACCACGACAGCAAACGCTCCAACACCTACAGAATAAATTGCCTGTGAGATCGTGGAGGTAAAAAGACCATTGGATTGTCGCTGGGTTGAATTATCCGGTGAATCAGTAGCTGCCATTAATTCGGGGTTGCAAGGCATCAATGGTCCAGCTTGATTACCGGTTGTACAAATTTGAGTCATGTTAATATCCATACGGGTTTGCGGGTTTGTGCTCTTGGACAGTATCAGGAGGTATTTCGGTGAACTACTCGCCCCTAAAGGGAGCAAGCTTCCAATACTAAGCAGCCACCAAAGTGGTTGCCGTTCTTTTCTTTTTTGACGCTTCGTTGCCACAGCGGAAGAGACTTTCGCCTTTCCCGTCTTACGACCGGCTCCACGTCCAGTACAGAGTAAAGGAATGCCTTTACCCTGCAACTCCGTTCCAGAGTCTAAAAACAGTTTGATAGCCCGTTTCTTTATGACCAATGCGGCATTAGCATCGGCATTGCCAACGTATCCACAGGAGCCGCAGAAAAACAATGCTTGTGTCTTGCGGTTGCCGGGGTGAGTGTGTCCACATCGGGAACACTCTTGACTTGTATAGGCTGGAGATATTTTGAAAACGGCTTTTCCTAGTCTGGCAGCTTTGTACTGTGCGTACGCTTCCAGATAGTGCCAGCCGACATTGAGGATGGACTTATTGAGTCCGGCCTTGGCCTTGGCACGATTGGGAAGGTACTTCCCGTTACTATCCTGCCTGGCCTTGGGCTTGCGGGTCATCTTCGATGTGTTCAGAGCCTCGAAGATAATAACCTTGGCAGAGCTATCGACTAACTTTCTGCTGGTTTGGTGGCAGAAGTCATTTCTGATTGCTGCCTGTTTGCGGTAGGTCTTGCTGATTCGCTGCTTGACCTTATTGCGACGATTTGAACCTTTCACCTGTTTGGCAAGGCGACGCTGCAGGCGCTTCCGGTAACGCTCTTGAGCAGCAAGGTGTCTTGCCTGCCCAACAGAAAACCTGTACGCAGCATCACCAGTGTGGGCCGGAACCACAACACCACGATCCACCCCGACAACATACTCATTCAGCCATTCTTCTGAAGCACCTTTGAGCCATTTCAGATTCTCTTTGTCAGCCGTTGGCTCTGGCTGATTATCCTCATAACAGAACGAGACAAAGTACTGCCCTGCTTCCTTGCGGATATACAAAGACTTTGGCTTATTGAATGGTCGGTGGGATTTGAACGACAGATATCCGATGTTGTTGGTCCTGGTGCCAATGAACAGCCGGGTAACACCGTCAGCGCAGACGTCAAACCGAAACAGTTCGTTAGTCAGATAAATACTGCCCCTATCTGTCTTTGGCTTGCGCTTTGGCTTGCCGCATAGCCCTTT
>NZ_JAHHPP010000314.1 GCF_024606265.1 Endozoicomonas sp. SESOKO1 | reverse complement strand
CTGCTGGCACTGTACTGGGAGCCAGTATTAAAGGCGGAAAAATCGAAGGCTCAAGAATTCACGGAGGTATCATTGAAGGTGCGGTCATTATCGCCGGGGGTAATATCCTGGTATCCACGACTGAAGCTGATCAGGGCGCTGGCACTGTTCGTTATTTTTACAACAAAGGCCAGGTTTTTGATGTATTTGCCAATGGTTCGGTGCTGATCGCTGAATTGGCGTCGTTCAATTACACCGGGGACGGTACAGAACAGTACGGCGATGCAGGCAATCAGGAGGCGGTATACGCCAATTTTAATCGGTTTGGAACACGGTCGATTGCTTTTATTGTCACGGTAACCGCGCCGAATCATGGCACAGGGATTTCATGTGACCAACACACAGCGTCATTTGATCAGGGCAGCTGGAACGATTCATTGATGGGTGTCTTTGGTGTCACAAAAGACGGCGTGTCCACGCAGCTGACCACTTTTAGACTGTCCGATACGTCATTAATCACTTCTTACCAGACCTACACCGTGACAAAATCTGGCCGTTGTTGCACAGGCCAGGGTGATGGAATGTATTGCAAAAACTACACATTATCCGGTACTGGTGGCCGCACCGTGGTGCTGAACATTAACCCTTTCAATTATGATGGCGCAGCTTTCAGCCACATGAAACTGGAACGAATCAGCGGCAATGCCGGTATTACTAATATCAAGATAGAAGGCCAGCTGTAATGACATCAACAATATTTATGGATTCAGACAGTATAAAAGGATACCGGGTATGGATAGCGACCACGGACACTTTGGACTTCAGCTGTATATATGCACGGCTTTATCGAAAAATCCTGGCATGCGATGACGCAGCTGAGATAAGGAAATACCAGTTTTCATGCGGATTAAATGTGCCGTACGCCGACATTGACACGTTAATTATTATTGATGAGTGTTTGCCACTGGACGGCATACCGGACCGGGTAAAAATCCTGACCATGTCGCGCTTGGAAGCAAGAGGTCATATCAGCAGCTGTCCGCTGTTAATCGACAGCGATTATCAGGTCATTAAACTGATAGAACGGACACTGCTGAATCAACCGGCCTTTTTTGGTCTGACTGATGACGATAGAAAATTGCTGACAGACCGTGAAACCTATCGGCAGGACATCCGCCGCACCACCGACGGCAACTGTGAATAACACCCTTTGCAACAATGCCTGAACCCATCCCCTGAGCGCCTGTCCCGATACCAGAACTCACCGGTCATCGGGTAAAACTCCCCGCACTTTTTGCAATACTTCTCCAGTACCGCACAGCCCTTCCCATCGTCCCACCCGATTGCCTTCATACCCACACCTGCACACTGTCTTATACTGTAACCGCTGACCAGTCAGCCACCGGCCCGCGACATCACCACATGCTCCGGGGCCGGTGCTTCAATCCTGGTTGCCCATCACTTCGTAAATATCCATCACCGTCACTTGTTCACTGACGTCATTGAACTGTGAGTCGTTATCCATGTACATACAGTTCAACCCGCCGATATAGCCTGCCAGGTTCTTGAACGCGTCCATCAAGTCTTCCCGTTCATCCTCCGGCAAGGTAACCAGCAATGCCACCAGGTCACGACCCAGGTAATTGAGCGCACCGGTCATTTGACAGCGCATGTGGTCCATGTTGATCTTCATTTTGTCTACTCCGGCCATACCAGGGTGTCCTGCAGGTAACGATCCATAGGGTCGACTTCGTTCAAGCTGTCCAGCTGGTTACACCATTGCTGGCCGTAATGTTTGACCATGGTCTCCCGTGCCTTGGCAAGATCGGGAGCGGTGATTTTTACGTACCCGGGAAAACCGATATGGCCATGGCCAAAAGTAAAATAGAAATTCATATCTGCCTCCGATAATCCAGCCGCTGCAGCAACCCGTTGATCAGCCGTGGTCGCTGGCGGTGCGCCAGTTCATGATCCAGCAGTTGCACAATCCGCCAGGGATTGCGTTCAGTCTTGATGCGGTGCAGGCACTGGTGGCAATGGCCGTGCAGTACCTTCCGGTTTTGGGCTTCGATGCCGGTAACGATCACGGTGAACAATCTCCGCAGTGAGGTGTTGGGGGATATGGGACAGGGCAATGCACCGGGCGCGGTGACACAATGCCTGCAGGTCGTTGACGGTCATGCCCAGGGCGCTGGCTTTTCGGTCAATGGGACCGGCGGTGCCATACCATGCGACCAGGCGTGTGACAGACAGCGAATCCAGCGCCCGGGTCAGGTCGTGGTTCAGCGCCAGCAAGGCGCGACCGGTGCGCCGACCCTGCCACAGTGGCACGCTGTGGCTTCCCGTCGTGCTCCACGGTTCTGAAAAACGCACAATGCTGCTGTTGCCGGTGCCGAACTCCAGGTTCTGGTAAATGAACCGCCAGCTGGCCCAGTTCTCCAGCAGGGCGTCAATGACGTCAGGCCGGCGGCGCATGGCGGATTCCAAACATCGCCTGTGGGTCTTGCAGGTATTGGCAGAACAGTTCGATGTCCATGCGCACGCAGCCGCGCACGTCGGCTTCGGCAAAAAAGTAATTCGGGTGCATGACCACCTGCCAGTGTTGCTGGTCCGGGCGAAAGGCCAGTACCGGTACCTTGTCCTGTGCGCTGGCATTGGCCTGGCACTGCTGCCACCACTGTTTGACCTGGCCATCGGTGGCGGTGCGGTGGCGTTTGATTTCAATGCTGAAGTGGTAGACGCCGGTGTCGTCGCCACGGTCGCGGCACTGCGCCAGGTTGCGCTGCAGGTTGACGCGGCCCTTGGTCAGTGACGCTACCCGGCGGCAAAACTCACGCTCGGCCGCTGCGCCCTTGGTGCGGGATTTACGGCCAATGGCCGACCGGTCACAGCTCACGGTAATGGCCGCACAGTTGCTCCACGTCATTCAAATTGACCGGGCAGAGACCGCGTGCCGTGCCGGTGCCCAGTCGGGTAATGCGGCCACCGTTGTGCTGGTAGTGGCGCACATCGCGGTTCAGCCGACGGCGCTGGTTGGGTTTGTCGAGCAGGGTTAGAGGGTATTGGGTGGTTTTCATATCGTCTCTCCGGTTGCTATGATTCGGACGCCTGATTCGCGGGTTTTGTCTTGCGAATTCACAAATATCATCTGTTTGTGGTAGGCTTGGTCCCGCTCGTCCATGAACCTGGCTAGACACCAGAAC
>NZ_JAHHPP010000313.1 GCF_024606265.1 Endozoicomonas sp. SESOKO1 | reverse complement strand
GTCGTGGATCAGTCAGACCTGCGCCGGGGCAAAGACACTGTCAACGCCCTGTGGGGCAACGCACCCAGCGTCCTGGTGGGTGATTTTCTCTATTCCCGCGCATTCCAGATGATGGTGGGGCTGGAAAGCTTCAAACTGCTGCATATTCTGGCCGATGCCACCAATGTCATTGCCGAGGGTGAGGTCATGCAGCTGATGAACATCAATGATGCTGATGTGACTGAAGATGACTACATGGAAGTCATTCGCTGCAAAACCGCCATGCTGTTCCAGGCCTCCAGCCAGACCGCCGCCGTGCTGAGCAAAGCCAGCCCGGAACTGGAAAAAAATATGGCTGACTACGGCAATTATCTCGGCATTGCCTTCCAATTGGTGGATGATCTGCTGGACTATAACGGCGATGCTGAAACCATGGGCAAAAACCTTGGGGATGACCTGGCGGAAGGCAAACCGACATTGCCGCTGATTTATACCCTGAAGCATGGCACCAGTGAACAGAAGGCACTGGTAAGGGAAGCGATTGAGCAAGGCGGACGGGACAATATTGCAGCGGTTGTGGAAGCGGTTCGCAGCTGTGGAGCAGTTCAGTACACTGCCGCTAAAGCCCGGGAATACACAGCCAAAGCAAAACGCTGCCTGAACTTATTGCCTGAAGGTGAGTATCGCAGTGCTATGGCAGACCTTGCAGACTTTGCGGTTGTCAGAAGCCATTAAACAACATTTATTGCAAGGCGAACCCTTTCAAGAAAAGTGGCCGGTATTTTGTGAATACCGGCCCTTTTTTTATGGCTGGACAAAAGCCAGGTTCGCCGAAGCCTCCAGAAAGATCTGCCCCCGTTTTTTTTCTGACACATGCAACTTTTCCACTATTTTGAAGTCGAATTTGTCCAAACAAATAGGACATTGGACAAATTCATGCTTCCGTTAAATACAGAAATCAATTCAATGCTTTTCCAACCCTGGCAACCGGATACTGCTTCTGAAAAGCCACCAATACCAACGGTTGCCCATCAGCCAGAATATATTGAATTGCCCGGGGTTCATTGTTACGAGGAACTGGAAACCCACGCTGCCTTTCCTGAGATAAAATCCCGTTTCCTGAATGATATTGAGGAGATGAAACAACTGATACACCCCTACGTTAATCATCAATACGATGAATCATTAGATAGTTTTTATGAGCATATGGAATCACCGCCTGAACATATTAAAAACAGCATGGTCACCCTGTATCGTGAGACACGCTTCCAGATTCGACAGTTAGTCATGCAACTCAGGGATCAACAACACGATCCAGAATATGTTGACAACCAGAATTACATCGCCGGGATACTTCATGAGTGCGTGAGCGAGATTATGGAGTGCGCTCCCGGTATTCACGGCCGCTTTACCCGGAGTTTTCTTAATTTGGAAGCCTCCCGGGGAGGGCTGGACGGGAAGCTCTTCAATGTCAGAAATGAGCTGTTTGATCAATTTGTCCAGTCTTTCCTGCTTGAGCTGCAACGGGAGAGGTTGGTTGATATACCACCAGACATGGAGGTTCACTGGATGCACAGCTTGCACAATCTTTTCTGTGAGCCTCTGGGGCTTCCTCATATCGATGACCCACTGGCACCGGGCAATCTGGGTGATAACCTTACCCGGCGATTTCTTGCTGATGCACCACTGTCAGTCAATGCCTGTACCATCCTGCGTAAACTCTCGTCCGGGTGGTCTGACCAGCTCAGTGCAACCCTGAAAAAACTGGGCGTACAGGCATGGGAAACCGACGTTATTGCCCCCTTTGAACTGACTTCAGAGAGAACGGGGACGCTTGAAAGCACGCTCTTTAAACCAGTCAATCATCTACTGCAGACAAGCGGAGAACAGTCCCTTGATCTCAGGACCATCATCGAAGAAACAGGCAATGGCAACTATTACCTTGGCCGGCATCGGGAAAAGTTACTGGCCTGGGTGGCCAGCCATTTCTGTGAATCATCGGCCAAGGTGTTCGCCACTATTCCTGAAGGTGTCGATTCGGCCTGGCATATCGGCAC
>NZ_JAHHPP010000312.1 GCF_024606265.1 Endozoicomonas sp. SESOKO1 | reverse complement strand
CTTGTTGCTTATATCACCGCCCGACTGGGCGATGCTTTACGCAGGTTTTGGTAAAGCGCTGCTAATCTATATTATCAGTCATAACCGGCCAATGTCAGAGCTTCTCAACCCGGTATTTAAAGATATCGATGCTGTCTATAAGAGCGAGTTTGCTGATATGACGGAGATTCCGGTTTCTCTGGAAGAACTGCAATCGGTCAGGCAGCAGCTAGTTGAACAAATACACATAGGGCTGACCAGCGAAGAAAAACAGTTCTTGCTCTCTTTTAAGGGGGGAGAGCCTGATTGGTCACTGCTTGGTATCGGTGGAGCTGAGACATTACCAGCCGTTAAGTGGAAACAGCATAACTTATCCAGAATGCCGAAGAATAAATTGCAAAGGGCCTACGAAAAACTGGCTGAAGTATTGGGTGTAGATGAGTAAGTGTCGTTTAATAAGGGCGAGAAATTACTCGATTGATGTCAATCTATACGACAAATTGTTTTTATGGGCTTTACAACCTACGCATAGTCTACAAATGGCATCGATTTCGGTCGATATTTGTACTTTTGTTCTATAATGATAAGGGTAAATAAATCAATAATAATCAGTGGTTTACGGAGATATTTTAAATGCGTCAAATATTAAATATGTACCAAAGTACCTCTCCTGAGGCAGAGGTCAGAGGTTCGAATCCTCTCGGGTGCGCGATAAAAAGATACTACTTCTGACGTGATAAAAGGGGCCGGGATTTTCTCAGATATTTGGTGATGAAATCCACACCAAAGGACGAGGAGCCAGGAAAATAGCAGCATATGAACAAACACTCAAGCGGAGCGCTCCGCGCGCTCCTGTCTTATATCACCGCCCGATTGGGCGATGCGTTACGACGGGCTTGGTAAAGGTAAAGCAAAACCTTATCAGGTAAGGCAGGTCTTGCAGGCAATTGAGAGAGTGGAGGATGAAGACAATGAATAAACCCACCGACAAATACACCTATCGGGTGATGTGGTCTGAAGAAGATCAGGAATATATTGGACTGTGTGCAGAGTTTCCAAGCCTGAGTTGGCTGGAAGAAGACCCGATAGCGTCGCTATCAGGTCTTCGAAAACTGGTACTAGAAACAATTGCCGACCTGCAAAAAGCGGATGAACCCATTCCCGAACCATTTTCCATCAGAGACTACAGCGGAAAGGTATTACTAAGGGTACCACCAGAAACCCACCGTCATTTGGTCATTCAAGCAGCAGAAGCAGGCGTCAGCCTGAACCGTTACATTGCCAGCAAGTTATAATTATTTTGTTGTATATGTGTTGACGCTACTATTGAAGAATAGGACGCCCACAAATTCGATTACTAATGACAAATTTATGGGTATCCTTTTCTCTTCGGAAGCCGAGATCAGGTTGACCAGGGTTCAAAATTTCCTGGTCTTTCTAATAGACGGCATTGGATGTGCATAATGAAAGACCTGACCCCGATTTTCCATTTGGATGTGCATAATGAAAGACCTGACCCCGATTTTTCATAATGAAAGACCTGACCCCGATTTT
>NZ_JAHHPP010000311.1 GCF_024606265.1 Endozoicomonas sp. SESOKO1 | reverse complement strand
ACCCGCAAGAAGGTATTGGAAGCAGCGCATGAACTGAACTATCAACCCAATTATATGGCCCGGCAGCTGCACGGGCAGGATGCCTTTGTGGTGGGTGTTGTGCTGGGGCTGGACCTAGGCACTATTTCACCTTTTGCATTAAAGGTTTATGAGGCACTGAAGATTGAGCTGGAGCGGCAGGGGTACTGGGTCAAGCGGGTGAAGTTTTCCCCTGAAGGCGAGTTGATGACGCTGGCCAAAGCTTATGTTGGCATTGGCTTACACCATGAGGATCCCCGTTATCAGAGGGTTCAGGAGCAGGAGGCTCCCTATGTCAGTATCGGTGATGTGCGGGAGGAGCATTTCTGGGTTGCTTCTAATGATGAGCAGGGTGGTTTTCTGGCCACTACACACCTGCTCGGGAATGGTTGTCGCACTATTTACTATGTCTGCCTGCACAGTGACCATGCGGTTTCGGACATGCGTTACCAGGGCTATCGCAGGGCGATGCTGGAAGCCGGGCTTATTCCCTCGGAAGCCATAGAAATATCTGTGGATACCGGTCTTCCTGCATTAGACAGTTATCGTCGTATACGTGGCCTGCTGGAATCAGGAATCAAGCCTGATGCCTTTGTTGCTTTTTCTGACATTGTTGCCACCGGTATTTCCATGGCACTGGCTGATACCGGTAAGCGGGTACCGGATGATGTCCAGGTGGTGGGTTACGACGGTATTGATGACCGCTATCACTCACTGACGACGATACGCCAGGATATAGACAGTATTGCCGTTCAGGGGGCAGAGCTGGTGATGGAGGCCATGAAATCCTGTGAGCCCCGTGGGTGTTGGCTGGATGTCTTTCTGCGCCAGGGACAGACCTCCTGTGATATGACCTGAGGCTGACAATCCATGTTCCTGATCATGACAAAATAAATTGATTTATATCAAGATGTCACGAATCACACCAGAAATTGAGCATGCTGTAAACGTTTTACGATTTCATTCAGTACCCAATTCATTAATTATATCGCCGTATTTCAGGTTTCAGGTCTGTTGTCCCTACATCGGGTGGGTTGATGAATTTGAACATTAGTATTTGACTGTTGCTACCGCCTCATTTCCACGGGAAAGTGTGGGGATGAGGATAATTTACACGACTAAATTTGCACAATTGTTGGCTACCCCGGGAATTGCTGTCGAATAATTTCGACATGTTGAATCTATTGAATGCAAATTATTCAGGAACCATTCTTTAATGGGTAGCGGGCCTGCTTTAGAAGAAACACAATGCTTGGAAGAAACACAATGCCTGATCTTCAATTAATTGACCGTCTGGGTGACCTGTGTGGCATGGCCAGCGGCTATCAGGACTGGGATGGCACTCCGGTGGCCATCGATACCGAGAACAAGATTCCCCTGCTGGCGGCCATGGGTTATGACATCAGCAGTAATGCAGCGCTGAAAAAGGCGATAGCGGCCACACAGTTAAAGCTGTGGGAGTCTCCTTTATCGCCTGTGACGGTAGTGCATCAGGGGCAAAGCTTCTCGTTTGAGCTGCGTTGCCCCAGAAGTAAACGTCCATCGTCTGTTGAATTGCTGATAACGCTGGAAAATGGTGACCAGGTTATCCATCATGCTGATCTGGCCATGGCGGTTCTGTCCGAAACGGTGAAGCTGGAGCGTAAGGAATATATCGCCCTGAAGGTTTCAGTACCGCAATACCTGCCGTTGGGTTATCACACCCTGGCCGTTCAGGGTAAAGGGCTGACGGCAGAAGCCGGATTGATTGTGGTGCCCGAAGTCTGTTATGAACCGGAAGCCATGAAACAGGGCGCTAAAATCTGGGGTTCCGGTATTCAGTTATATACCGTTCGCTCTGAGCGCAACTGGGGGATGGGAGACCTGACCGATCTGGGTGATCTGGCCGCGGGTCTGGGGAAGCAGGGAGCTGATTTTGTTGGCCTGAACCCGGTGCATGCATTGTACCCGTCCAACCCGTTGCACTGCTCGCCTTACAGTCCATCTACCCGCCTGTTTGATAACGTGCTGTACATTGATCCTGAGCAGGTGGCGGAGTACACAGACAGTGCCGCAGCCCGGGAGATGGTAGCGAAACACGGGGAGTTGATTGATCAGTTACACAGTACCGACTTTGTTGAATACGACAAGGTCGCACCGTTCAAAATGTCAGTGCTGGAACTGTTGTTTAATGAGTTTTCTGAAAAGCATCTGGGTAAGGGAACCGACCGGGATCTCGTGTACACGGCTTTCTGCCAGTCGAGGGGAGAGCGATTGGATCAGTTTGCCCTGTTTGAAACACTGTTTGAGCATTTCAGGAAAAGTGATATCAACAGTTGGGGTTGGCGCTGCTGGCCAGAGGCTTACCAGACGCCGGACAGTGACGAGGTCAGGGCCTTTGCCAAAGCGCATCAGGCACGGATTACGTTCTTCAAATACCTGCAGTGGCTGATGGATGAGCAGCTGCACGCGGCCCATATAAAAGCCAAAGACGCCGGTATGCTGGTCGGCCTCTACCGTGACCTGGCGGTGGGTGTAGACAGCAACGGAGCAGATGTCTGGGCGGATCGAAACTTATTTGTTCTCGAAGCCAGCACCGGTGCTCCACCGGATGGTCTCGGCCCTATGGGTCAGGACTGGGGTTTGCCCCCGTTCAACCCGGTGGTCTTGAAAGAAGAGCGTTACCAGCCTTTTGTTGAGCTGATTCGGAACAATATGCGTAACTGTGGTGCGTTGCGCATTGATCATGCCATGGGACTGTTTCGCCTCTGGTGGTGTCCGAATGGCAGCACGGAAAACAGCGATGAGAGAAAAGGCGCCCGTTACGGCTGCTACGTCCGCTATCCACTGCAGGATTTACTGGGCATTATCAAGCTGGAAAGTCATCGCCAGCAGTGCCTGGTGTTTGGTGAAGACCTGGGTGTGGTGCCACAGGAGATCACTGACAGTCTGCCACCGGCAAGAATGTACGGCAGTGTGATGGGTATTTTCCAGCAGAATGAGGGTCGTTATACGGCACCTGATGAATATCGTGAAAAAGCCCTGGCGATGCTGGTGTGCCATGACACACCAACCCTGAAAGGCTGGTGGGATGGCAGAGACATCGACCTGATGGCATCCCTGGGCTTTTATTCCGAAGAGCGGGCCACTGCTGACCACCATGCCCGTGAACAGGCCCGCAAGGCGGTACTGGCTACCCTGGCTGACCTCGGGGAATTCCCCGAAGGCGTCGACCTTGAGGGAGATACGGCACCGGTATTCAGCCGTGAAATCATGGAGAAATTCAGCTATTACCTGGCCCTGTCGGCTTCGCAGATAGCGGCCTTCCAGCTGGAAGATGTGATGATGATTGATTCCCCGGTTAATGTACCGGGCACCAGTAGTGAATATCCAAACTGGCGTCGTCGTTTACCCCGGAGTATTGGTGAAATGCTGGCCAGCAAAGAAAACCGGCAGTTCTTTGCCAACCTGGGTGGCTGCCGGAAGGCAAAGTAGCGTCTGGCTGCCCCCTTGCCATTGCTATCCTGTGCGTTGGCTCCCTTAAGGAGCCGACACACAGGCCCTACTGATATACATCAAAGATGCTTTGTCAGCCATATAGATGCGCTGTTTTGAGTATGATTCGAGTTGTCGGGTAGTTAGGGGCGGGGCCGACTTACGCTGAGAGATCCGTTTTCTCCTCCCCATGCCCTGGGTGGTGATCCATACCAGGAGCCTGTCCGAGAATAGCGCCCGTAGCGAGGATGGCAGAAAAT
>NZ_JAHHPP010000310.1 GCF_024606265.1 Endozoicomonas sp. SESOKO1 | reverse complement strand
GCCCTCGCCGCCGGCGGCCACACCGTGGGTAAATGTCACGGTAACGGTAAAGCCGAGTTACTGGGCGAAGCGCCGGAAGGTGCGGAACTGGAAGACCAGGGCCTTGGCTGGCTCAACAAAACCAGCCGTGGCATTGGCCGAAATGCGGTGACTTCCGGCATTGAAGGCGCCTGGACCACCAACCCGACCCAGTGGGATAACGGCTACTTCCACCTGCTGTTCAAATACGACTGGGAACTGAAGAAGAGTCCGGCCGGTGCCTGGCAATATGAGCCCATTAACATTGCCGAAGAAGACAAGCCGGTGGATGTGGAAGACCCGTCCATCCGATATAACCCCATCATGACCGATGCGGATATGGCGCTGAAGGTGGACCCGGAATATCGCAAGATTTCCGAACGCTTCCGTGACGACCACGCCTACTTCTCCGACGTGTTTGCCCGTGCCTGGTTCAAGCTGACCCACCGGGACATGGGACCACAAGCCCGCTACATCGGCCCGGATGCACCACAGGAAGCCCTGATCTGGCAAGACCCGGTACCCGCCGGCAAGACCGATTACGATGTGGCTGCGGTCAAAGCCAGAATTGCCGCCAGCGGCCTGGGCAACAGTGACATGATCACTACGGCCTGGGACAGCGCCCGTACTTTCCGTGGCTCCGATAAGCGCGGTGGTGCCAACGGTGCCCGCATCCGTCTGGATTTCCAGAAGGATTGGGAAGGCAATGAACCTCAACGTCTGGAAAAAGTACTCTCAGTGCTGGAACCGATTGCTGCTGAAACCGGTGCCAGCGTGGCAGACGTGATTGTTCTGGCCGGCAATGTAGGTTTGGAAGCCTCCATCAAGGCCGCTGGTTTTGACATTAAGGTGCCTTTCGCCCCGGGCCGTGGCGATGCGACGCTGGAGCAGACGGATGTCAAGTCCTTCGAAGTGCTTGAACCTCTGCACGATGGCTTCCGCAACTGGCTGAAGCGGGATTACGTCGTCGCAGCGGAAGAGATGCTGCTGGACCGGGCGCAATTAATGGGACTCACCGCCCACGAAATGACAGCTCTGATCGGCGGTATGCGTGTTCTGGGCACTAACCATGGTGGCACCAGACACGGCGTCTTCACCGATCGCGAAGGTCAGTTAACCACCGACTTCTTCATTAACCTGGTGGACATGAACTACGCATGGAAACCGGCCGCTGATGGTCTCTATGAGATCCGGGATCGCAAGACCGATACCGTGAAGTGGACCGCTACCCGTGTTGACCTGGTGTTTGGTTCCAACTCAATTCTGCGCGCCTACGCCGAAGTGTATGCCCAGGACGATAATCAGGAAAAATTTGTCCGTGACTTTGTCGCAGCCTGGACCAAAGTGATGAATGCTGATCGCTTTGATCTGGCTTAATCGAAGCACACTGCCAAAACCCAGTACACACGCCGCATTAATTGCGGCGTGTTTTTTCATGGCTAATTTTCTTTTTTCTGCTCAACGTCGGCATGGTAAAGTTACAGGTCGGATAGATTACCCTCCCCATAAACGTTCAGGCCTATTGCGTCTGCAAAGCCCGGGGATACGACAGAACTTGAAGACCTGAAGCATCATTGGTGGACCACGGAGAGATCATGACCAACCCCTTTCGTTCAGTGAGCATGTCGGCCCTGCTGCTGTTAACCAGTCTGTTGACTGCCTGTGGCTTCCATCTGAGAGGAGAAATGAGTACTGCCAGTGAGATCAGCCAACTGTCCGTTACGGGTGATGATCCTGTCTATATAAACTACCTCTCCAGGGCCATGGAACGCAGTGGCATCAATATCAGCGGCCAGACGGCTCCATGGCAAATCCACATCGTCAGCGTCGAGCGCGATGTTGATCAACAGACCGTTGCCAGCGCCGGCTATTTTGAACAGAGAATTGCCATGAACGTGGTCTACCAGTTGCGGACCGCCTCTGGCCTGCCACTTTTCTCTCCGGTTCAGTTAACCCGTGAACGCTATATCACACAGAGCCAGGATGCGCCCAACGCGGCCGAATCAGAGCAATCGATTATCCTGTCTGAATTGCAACAGGAACTGATTGCCACCACCCTGCGCCGCATCCACAACCTCTCCCTGGCGGAGCTATCAGAGGAAGCCCGAAGGGTCAGGAATGCGGCAAAAGCGCCTGTAGAAAATAGTGAATCAAACCGGAACAGCCAACCTTGAAGCTTCGTATTGACCAACTGGGAGCACAGCTGAAAAAACAGCTGGCGCCTGTCTACATCGTCAGCGGTGATGAACCGTTTCAGGTTGCCCGGTGCTGTGACCAGATTCGCCAATATGCCAGGAACGCCGACTTTTCTGAACGCCATGTTTATCATGTGGAAAACGGATTTGACTGGGGGGATTTTCTCAGCACCGCTAACAGCCTGTCCCTGTTTGCCCAGAAGCAGATTCTTGAGCTGCGGATACCCAATGGCAAGCCCGGGGATGCGGGCAGTAAAGCGCTGCTGGAATACATCAGCCATCCCTCACCGGACAACCTGCTGCTGATGATAACGGACCGGCTGGATAATACCCTGCAGAAATCAAAATGGTTCAAGGCTCTGGAACCGGCTGGAGTGTTTATCCCCATCTGGCCAATCGAATCCGGACAGTTACCAAACTGGCTGGGTCAACAGCTCACCATGGATGGCTACCGGGCAACGCCGGATGCCCTGAACCTGATTGCCGAGCGTGTGGAAGGTAATCTTCTGGCGGCATCCCAGGAACTGGAAAAGCTCAAGCTTCTGGCAAGGGACAAAACCATTGATGAAGCTACTGTGCGAGAAGCGGTGTCGGACAGTGCACGATACGATGTCTTCCAGCTGCTGGATACCGCTCTGGAAGGCAGTATCAGGCAGAGTGTGCGCATCCTTGGCATTCTCAAAGGCGAAGGCATTGAGCCTCCGATCATCCTGTGGGCCCTGGCCAGGGAGATACGCCTGCTCAGCCATCTCAGCCGACAGCTATCCCGGGGGATTTCCAGCGATCTGGCGATTGAACAATCCGCCAAAGTGCTGGGGTTCGCTCCATTTATGCTAAAGCGCAGGAAGCCATTACTGGAAAAGGCCATTCGCCGGAGCAGCGAGCGAAACCTGCGTCAAATGCTGCTGTATTCAGGAAAGATTGATCGCTGCATCAAAGGGTTAGAGAAAGGTAACGCCTGGGATGAACTGCTCACCCTGACCCTGAACCTGGCAGGTTTACCTCCAATAGAAACTATTAGCTGACACCAGAAAGTGGCTCCTGCATCCATGCAGTCGTGCCACGGAACCTAATATGGTACGAACGGTCTAAAAATTAAAATAATGCTTAACGGACTATGCAGTATGAACAGACCTTTCCTATTTAAAAAGCCAACATTAAACGGCAAATTTTACTGGAATAACAACAATATTCCCAATATTCCCGGATACCTCATGAATTCTGACATCGAGAAGGCACTCGATGCCTTTCGCCAGATGGAGGAATTCCTGTACATTGAGTTCAATCAGGGTCGGCCTACTTATGTTTTTCTGATGGAAGACACCTACCCGCATACCCCCTACGATAAGGTAACGGTCGCCATTACCGACCGGGGGGATATGAAATATGTCTTTGTCTACAACGATCCCCGGCCAGAAGAGCGGTGGTGGATTGTTTACCAGCCCGTTAATGCCTCAGGGGAGCCCATCAGCACCGAACGATGTGTAGGCTGGTTTATTGATGAGTATGCTGCCCTGGATAAGGCCAGAGATGTGCTTTCCAAGCCGGACAGAACCAGCAAAGTGAATTAAAAGACCACCAGAAACATGGCAAGGCGTTATACTTTGCGACTCATACAACACACATAAAGTAGTAGTGCAATGACAGCATCTTCCTGGTTATCCATCCTGGCCATTTGCGTGCTTGGCGCCATCTCACCGGGTCCGAGTCTGGCTGCGGTAATGAAAAGCACCGTGCATGGTTCCAGAACCCACGGGCTGGTCACCTCGATTTCCCATGCACTGGGGATTGGCATTTATGCTTTTCTGGTGGCGGCGGGTATCGGCCTTGTGATCACTGAAACGCCCTGGCTCTTTAAGTTCATTACCTACGCAGGTTCTGCCTATCTGGCCTGGATGGGTTATAAGG
Source organism: Endozoicomonas sp. SESOKO1 (assembly GCF_024606265.1). Taxonomy (GTDB): domain Bacteria; phylum Pseudomonadota; class Gammaproteobacteria; order Pseudomonadales; family Endozoicomonadaceae; genus Endozoicomonas. The sequence continues at coordinate 65,356 of NZ_JAHHPP010000310.1, read as the reverse complement.
CCATTACCGCATCATCGCCATTAATTAACGACCAGCGTCAGTTACAACAGCTGAGTCTGAAACAGGCGGCAATGGACGGCTTTCTGGTCTCTTTCCTGAACCCCAAGATTGCCATATTCTTCCTGGCGCTGTTCAGCCAGTTTGTCACGCCTGATTCGACAATAATGACCCAGATACTGATGGCATCCATTGCCACACTTTGCGATGGTGTCTGGTATTGCATGATTGCCTCAGTAGCAGGCCATGAAAAAGTGCTGCCAGCGCTACGAAAAAGAGCCACGCTAATCAACCGGCTGTGTGGCATCCTGCTGATTCTGGTGGCTCTTCGTATTCTGGTTATGTAATACCTTCAGTCAAAAAGACTCAAATCCCGAACGGCTCCCTTATCCGCACTGGTGACCATACGGGCATAAGCTTTCAGTGCCGTAGAGACCTTTCTGGGGCGGGATTTAACCGGCTTCCAGGCATATTTCCCCCTGGCTTCCATTGCTGCCCGTCGGGCGGCAAGCTGTTTTTCGGTCAATTGGACATTAATGCTGCGGCCGGGAATATCGATCCGAATGATATCCCCATTCTCTACCAGGCCAATGGCCCCACCGGCTGCGGCCTCAGGAGAAGCATGGCCAATGGACAGTCCGGAAGTCCCCCCGGAAAAGCGTCCATCCGTCAAAAGCGCACAGGCTTTACCCAGCCCTTTCGATTTCAGATAACTGGTCGGGTAGAGCATTTCCTGCATTCCCGGACCACCTTTTGGCCCTTCGTAGCGAACAATCACCACCTCTCCCGGCTTCACCCGGCCTTCAAGAATTTCGTTGACCGCGTCTTCCTGGCTTTCACAGATATGGGCCGGACCCTCGAAGACCAGGTTATCATCATCAACGCCGGAGGTTTTGACGACACAGCCATCAGCGGCAATGTTGCCATAAAGCACAGCAAGCCCCCCCTCAGTGCTGAAGGCATGTTCCAGTGAGCGAATGCAACCACCAGAGCGATCATCATCCAGCGTCTCCCAGCGATAATCCTGACTGAAGGCTTTTGTCGTACGAATACCGGCAGGGCCTGCCTTAAAGAACGTTTTTACCGACTCATCGCCGGTTTGGATAATATCCCAGCGAGCCAAGGCTTCGCCGACGGTGGCGCTGTGCACCGTGGGAATATCATTGTGCAACAGTCCGGCACGGTCCAGCTCACCGAGGATACCCATTACCCCACCCGCCCGGTGCACATCCTCCATATGGTATTTCGGGGTGTTTGGCGCCACCTTGCATAACTGGGGAATCCGGCGGGATAACTCGTCGATATTACGCAGGTCAAAAGGTATACCGCCTTCCTGGGCAGCCGCCAGCAGATGCAGGATGGTATTGGTCGATCCGCCCATGGCGATGTCCAGGCTCATGGCATTTTCAAACGCCTTGAAGCTGGCGATGGATCCTGGCAGTACACTTTCATCGTCGTTTTCATAATACCGCCGGGTGATATCAACAATGCGACGCGCTGCTTCCAGAAACAGCTGTTTACGGTCAGCGTGTGTAGCCAGCATGGAGCCATTGCCTGGCAGGGAAAGACCAAGCGCTTCCGTCAGACAGTTCATGGAGTTGGCGGTAAACATCCCTGAGCAGGAACCACAAGTCGGACAGGCTGAACGCTCATACTCGGCAACGGTTTCATCATCGGCATCTGAAGCGGCGATCACCATGGCATCGACGAGATCAAGCCCGTGCTGCGCCAGTTTGGTTTTACCCGCTTCCATTGGGCCACCGGACACGAAAACCACCGGGATATTCAGGCGCATGGCCGCCATCAACATGCCCGGGGTGATTTTGTCACAGTTGGAAATACAGACCAGCGCATCGGCTGTGTGGGCATTGACCATATATTCCACGGAGTCAGCGATGATGTCCCGGCTGGGCAGGGAATAGAGCATGCCATCGTGCCCCATGGCAATGCCATCATCCACGGCAATGGTGTTGAACTCTTTCGCCACACCACCATGCTTCTCAATCTCACGACAAACCAGCTGCCCCATGTCTTGCAAATGAACATGACCGGGCACGAACTGGGTAAATGAGTTAGCGACAGCGATAATGGGCTTGTTGAAATCCCCATCATTCATACCCGTTGCCCGCCATAATGCACGGGCTCCGGCCATATTACGGCCATGAGTTGATGTCCTGGAGCGATAGGCTGGCATGAAACTGTCCCTCTAACGGTCGATCGCAAATGGTTTTGTTCTTATTCAGCAGGCAAATTGGTGCTGCCGGGCGATGTGTTTTTCAATCATGATATCAATGGCTTGCTGATCATAGGGTCTTAAACCGGAGAGAATCATGGTTTTCTCCCCCATACCCACCACATCCCCATTTTCACGGTAAATAAAGTTAAGGGTCACCCTACCCCGCTTGCCATTAACGTCCAAAGTAGCGCCTGCCGCTTCCAGGTGCGGGTTTACCAGGTCCACTCGTTCCATTTTCAGGGTCATACTGTCGTAGATGACCAAGGGTTTGGTGGTATTGATCATGACGCCATGGGACTTCATCAGCGGCACAAAGACATTGGGGAAGTTCTCACCGGAGAAGGCGACATAGCTGCGTACCAGCTGCTCAATCATCAACGTATCATGGTTGCAGGCTCCGTGGCGCTCAATATCCAGATACATCTTGCCGGCAAGGTCATAAATGCTCTTATGCCCTTTATCGTTGGTACAGATTTCCAGCTCAACGCCATCGGTGACCATACCATTGAAAGTGACTCGCATATCGCTGTACAGGCCCTCACTCAGCAGGATCTTGGCAAATAGCAGATCACCCGGGACGCAGAATCGGGAGTTATCCACATCGTGGAGTGGATTAAAATCATTGGCAACGCGCTTGGCAAACTGGCTGGCCTGTTCACGGGTAAACGAAAAGCGGTTGGCTGCCAGAGAGGTACAGTATTGATCAATAAACATAGTGTTAAGGCTGGATTCCTGCCGCAGTCATCCCCCAGCCAGGCATTATTGATTGCTTCTGGCTACCGGATGTCAATCATTGGTGACAAATGCCCATGGTAAAACAGCGAACATTCTACCCTGTTCTCGCCCACAGAACATAATGAATTCTTGAAAGCATCATTGCCGAACTTAACGTTATTGCCGTGGTCTAAATACACAGTTCAACCGCAGCAATTCAACCACAATTCAACCACGAACGTTAGACCCAAACAGATGGCAAATCCTGGTAACTTCTCACCTCTAATGCCCTTTGTCCCTCAAAGCTCAAACGCTCACAGACCTTCTTATGAAGCGATGGCTGAAGTGATGGTGAATTTGAAGTCACATCTGTCAAAAGAGCTAGCCGCACGGGAACCACTGGATCTGCGCAACCGATCTGTCAAAGCAACTGAACATCAGATCGTTCAATACACTAAAGCACAATTGGAAACGAAAAAAAAACTGTGCGATCGAGGGAGCACCGTAACTTCAGAAAGAGAAAAACGATATTTTCAAACACCATCAGCAGAAACACTCTCTCATCTCCTGGACCAGTTCCAGGCTACTTATGTGAAATTCTGGGAGCTACAGGAGGTCGCGGAAGTCAGGCCAGAGAGTATGCCAAAGAGCCTGGCAAATATAGCGGATGATCTTGAACAGTTCGAAAATCACATTGTTGATTTTTTACTGAGCTGCATGCCTTCCGATCCGGAGCAAATTCAGGACCTTTTCTTATTGGCTGTCTGGTTACAGTGGACAAAAAACTCTAAAGGTGAAACAGAATCAGCCAACTATAGTTTAATCAGCAAACGGATTTTATCATTTTTCGAAAATGACAAAATGGCCAATATACCACTGGCAAAAATCAATAACAGGATCATTTGCTGTGATCTGAGGAGTCAGAAAATGGAACCTTTTGATGCAGATTTACTGCCTAAATTCATCATCACAAGTCTTTCCAACGCATTTAAATACATGCTTTTACTTAGAGATACTGAAACGGTAAAAGCAAATGTCATTGAATTTATTTGTGCATCTGAATTATTTAAAAGAGATCAAGGTTTGCAACAAGGATTTGCATCAACGTTAACTATCGCAGGACTGTGTGAATCCGGATTCAATATGGTTCACAAATTGAAGTGCAGTAATCTGCCTATCATTCCCGATGCAACAGACATTCCTGACTTAAACCCGGATTCACTATTATTCTACGTATATCGGTTTGGTGAGACCGATCAGCGAGCATATAACTCACCGGACATTAGCCTGTCAGCATTGGAACAACTCCTCCGCTTTCTCCAGATTCCGGAATTCAGGAAAAAAGTATTACCTTCAATACAGAGATACGCATCAATAGAAATATACCTGCCAGTTTTGAATACTATTTGTAATTTTCTGATCAATCAGGATACATTTCACTTTATCAATATCTCCAACAAAGACAGCAGGCTCTATTTATCCGCCGTTTTTTATTACCTGAAAAATGAACCTGAAAAAGCTGAAAGGGAACTGTTAAAATCCCGGGCCCCTGAAGCCCGATGGTTACTCAGCAAGATATATGAGAAAAACAACCGGTTTAAAGAAGCCATTCAGCAGTCCAGACAGGCCTTACTACAAGGTGTTAATGCGGCCAACCTGCAACTGGCTTTGCTGCTGATCAAGAACAGCAAGAATGATATCGGTTCAATAGAGGAAGTTATTACCCTTTTGAAGAGGGCTATAGAGCACTATGATTTTATCGATGCCAAAGACGTATCATTCTACATTCAGGGAATTATCGATGAGCTGGAGATTTTTGAAACAAAACCACTCGCCCTGGAAACGACATCTGGCAAAAAAAAGAGATCCAGAAAACAACGACACTGTCCAGGCACAGCCAGAAAAGAGGAAACCGCAAAAATACAGGGTAAAAAAAGAATTCAAGGAAACCACCGGTTAAACGGAGAACTGAATAATCAAAAACAGAGTCCTGGTGAAGATCAATACTCTATTAACGCAAGCCCTGTGTGTTCCGCAGGCGCCGAAGAAACACCCGCTTGTGGGGAACCCATTAAATCAATTCCTCGAACCCGGCTGTCCTACATCAGCCTCTCCGTTACACAATTATTACACAACAGCGACTTTGAACAGGCTCGAGCCGTATTAAAACAATCCTGTCAGGAAACTCAGCTGACAATACAACAGGCAAGTTTTGCTCACATGGATTTATGGAGTCTCAGAGTTATAGCAAAAGGATCTGAACATCTGGAAGCCTTCATTGCGTCAGCCAAACAAGAACAGAAGCCCGGTGAGTTAAATATACTGGGTCAATCCGGCGGAACACTGACCGAATACGGTCTCGACCAGAAGGATTGCGAAACGGTTTTATTATCTGATGACATTGCCAAAAACCAACTGGCCATTCGAAACCTGATTATTGATAAGGCACTGGGATGGCTATGCTGCCTTCACCCATATGATCAGAATATAGCCGACTATAAGGCTCTGTGGATAAGTCGGCCATGCACTACCGCCAGGCATCAGTTAGCCGAATTTGAACATAGCCTGACACTGACATTCGTCACCGGTTCTTTTTTATCCCTGATTGGCCACACTCATGGTGATATGGCAACAGATTGCGATGATCAAAAAGAGAAAAACAGGCTCAAGCAAAAATCAGGGGAATTCTATAGCACAGCGAATGAGTTTAATAATTGGAGAATTCGATTAAAAAACGACCCCGGGTTATGTCATCGCATCGCCAAAAAAACCCCATTAGGCGATATTCAACGACTAAGAAAAAACCTTGCAGCCGCCACAGAACAATAGCGTTGAAAGTATTAACGGTGGGGTGGAATGCCACCACCCCGCACCATCAAAGACCAACGTTGTTCTTCTGTAAGACTTGCTCCGCACGATAGCTGGATCGTACTAATGCACCGGAAACCACCTCAAGAAATCCTTTATCCAGGCCCCATCGACGATATTTTTCAAACGCTTCCGGCGTCACATAACGCTCAATGGGGAGATGGTTAACGGTTGGCTGCAGGTACTGGCCAAAGGTAACAATATCCACATTAATGGCTCTCAGGTCATCCAGGGTTTCCAGAATCTCATCATCGGTTTCACCGAGCCCCAGCATCAGGCTGGTTTTCGTCAGGACCCCAGGACGGTGTTTCTTGGCATGTTCCAGCACAGCCAGTGTCTGCTCGTAACTGGCCCGGGGATCACGCACCGGGTGAGTCAGTCGGCGAACGGTTTCTACATTCTGGGCAAAGACCGCTATCGGGCTATCAACAACCTTTTCAACATGGGACATGACACCGAGAAAGTCAGGCGTCAGGACCTCTACATCGGTATCCGGGTTTTCTTCCTTAACCCGGCGAACCACCGCAGCATAATGTCCGGCGCCGCCATCCGGCAGGTCATCCCGGTTCACCGAGGTCAGAACCAGATACTTAAGATTCATCAATTTAACTGAAGTGGCAGTATGCTCAGGTTCGTCCTCATCCAGCCACCCCTTTGGGTTACCGGTATTCACGGCACAGAACCGGCAAGCCCGGGTGCAGGTATCGCCCATCAACATAATGGTTGCCGTACCGGAACTCCAGCACTCGTTGATATTCGGACACATGGCCTCTTCACAAACCGTACTCAGCTTATGTTCATGAACGGTACTTTTGACTTCTTTGTACTTTGTGCCATGACTTGCTTTTATTCTGAGCCAGGATGGTTTGCGCTGAATCGGGGCATGCTGCCCCCCGGCACTGGCTTTAATGCCATTTTTAATGGCTGTGATACCTTTGTCATTGACAAACTTGGTGCCACTTTCCACCTTGATGCTACTGTCTATCTGTACGGTTGGAATAATCTGTTCCGGCTTCATCCGTTGGCTTTCTCCGGCGGGGCCGCTATTTAAATGCCCCCTGTTATCTTTGCGTACTGCTAACTGAGTTATTACGCCGCAGACCCGTTATGCTGACTGTCTGTCGGCAGCGCCTCACTCACCACTTTTTCATCAATCCTGATGTAGCTGAGTGCTTTCTGAAAGCATACCAGCAAGCGCCGACCCACGTCCTCTATATCAACATTTCCCAGCAGCGATGCCATGTCCACCACATGAAGCCCCGGATAACCGCAAGGGTTGATGCGATTAAATGGTTCCAGATCCATGTCCACATTCAGGCTGAGACCGTGGTAAGAACACATTTTACGGAATCGAAGCCCCAATGAGGCAATTTTTGCATCGTTGACATAAACACCCGGTGCATCCGGCCTGTTTTGTGCCTCTATGCCATAACTGGCAAGCATCTCAATCACGGCACTTTCCAATGCCGAAACCACGGCCCTTGGACCACTCTTCTTTCGGCGGACATCCATCAGGAAGTAAAACACCAGCTGTCCCGGGCCATGATAGGTAACCTGGCCACCGCGATCTACCTGAATAACCGGTATCTCTCCCGGGAAAAGGATATGTTCCGGCTTGCCAGCCTGCCCCTGGGTGAATACCGGAGGGTGTTCTACCACCCAGAATTCATCCCGGGTCTGATCATCCCTGTTGGCCGTAAAGGCTTTCATCGCCTGCCAGACAGGCTCGTAGTCTCTGTACCCGAGATAACGAACCACCAGGTCATTCCCGATACTGTCAGACGGTTTGCTACCTTTAACCATCAGGGCCCTGTCCATTACAAGACCATCTGAATACGGCCACTGGCTTTCAAATCTTCAAAAAGTGCCTGCAATTGCGGTTCGCCAGTGGCATGAATAACCACTGTCGCTGACATGTACTTGCCGTTGCGACTGGTTTTCATCTTTGCATGGCCATCGAAGTCCGGTGCGTGTTTTGCCACCACTCTCAGGACAAAATCTTTATAATCGGGAGCGGAGTGCCCTACGATACGAATAGGGTAATCACAGGGGAATTCAATTTTTGGGGCTTGTGGCTCTTGCATAACCATCTACCTACATCATTGTCGGACTGTAAACAGTAAAAAGCGCTGCATCTTTTTGGAAATACAGCACTGTTTATCCTTAATTTTTCTGCCATCCTCGCTAAGGGGGACGCCCAGTCGGGCGCTATTCTCGGTCAGCCTTCCGGGAGCTTGCCAAAGCAGAAAAATTAAGAAAACAATCCGGTAAAGAACAAGATAATACTATCCCAGATACGCTTGAAGAAACCTCCAGGCTCAACAGCCTGCTGGGCGACCAGCGGCACCTCACGAACCAGTTCATCGTCCAGCATAACCTTTACTGAACCAATGGTCTGCCCCTTCTCTACAGGCGCTTCAAGCTTTGGATCGATAGTCAGAGAGGCGGTCAGATTCTTACCCGTACCCCTGGGTACAGTAACAATCAGGTCCTCAGTGATACCGGCGGTAATTTCACTGATATCCCCTTTCCAGACCTTGACCGTTTGTAGCGGCTCGCCGCCCTTTTTCACGTCCACATTTTCAAAAAAACGGAAACCATAGGTTAGCAGTTTCTGGGCATCATCAGCACGCTGTTTCTCACTCCGGGAGCCTAACAGCACCGCAATCAGACGACGATCATCACGCTCAGAGGTGACCGCCAGATGGTAGCCGGTATCTTCAATATGCCCGGTCTTCAGGCCATCCACATAGGGGTTGGTCCAGAGCAGACGATTACGGTTTGCCTGACGGCGCAGGGGTTTACCTGTTTTTTTATCCACGCCGTACTGATAATACTTCTCAGCATACCAGCCGTAGTATTCCGGATAGTCCTGAACGATATGCCTGCCAAGAATGGCCAGGTCACGGGCTGTGGAATAATGGTCATCTGCAGGCCAGCCAGAAGCGTTCTGGAACAGCGTGTTGTTCATACCCAGACGCTGGGCTGTGCTGGTCATCAACTGGGCAAACGCTCCCTCGCTGCCGGCAATGTGTTCAGCAATAGCCACACTGGCATCATTACCGGAAACAATAATGATACCTTTCAGCAGATCTTCGACCGCGACCCGTTCCCCAACTTCAATAAACATCGTGGAACCGCCCAGGCTCCATGCTTTTTCACTGACCAGAACCTTGTCATCACGGTTGATGTTGCCTGCCGCCATTTCCATTTCAGCCAGGTAAGCAGTCATCATCTTGGTCAGGCTGGCTGGATGCATGGGGTCATCGGGATTCTGTGAGGCCAGCACTTCGCCACTGCTGGCGTCCATCAGGATATAACTTTTCAGGGAGACTTCCGGTGGGGAAGGAATCTGTCCAAAAGCACTGGCCTGGCCTGCGAAAACAAGACCTGCCACGGTCAACGCTCCCAGCCAGCGAGGGGCCTCCAGCCAACGAGAGGCCACCAGCTGATGAAGGGAAGATAATATTCTTTTGCTCATGCAGGAAAATGCTCTGGGTATATGGATTTCCATCATTATAATATTCAAGTCTTTTGAGGTTAACTGCGACTTACAACCACTGATAACAATTCATCGTTCAGCACAGCAGATCTTCCATCAAGTCAGAAGCGAACAGGCAAATTGGTATTACTCATGAGGAATATTTTTTTCCCATGATAGCTAACGTCATTAAAAGTGCGCCAACCCAACTTCTCATAAAAACTGACCTGATCTGGAGTATACAGGAATAGCGGCCCCAGGTTCTCCTGCTGTGCATATCCCATTGCCACCTTTACCAGCTGCTGACCATAGCCCTGCCCTCGCCTGGACGGCTCAACATAGACATTGGCCAGCCATGGTGAAAGCTCCGGGTAGTTTGGCAGATCCTCTTTGAGAATACTGACGGATCCCCAAACACGCCCTCCCTCTGAAAGCACCCAGGTTTGAGGGATAACGTCCGCCAGTAAAGAGGCTTCCATATCTGCTCGGAAGTCACTCAAATCGCACCCGGGGTATAAAGCCCCCCACTCAATATAATGCCACTGCGTAAGCGTTTTGATGCATGAGGGCAGATCTTTCAAATTGACAATTTTCATCAGGATTAATAGCAAAGAAATCTATGGCCTCAATTGTACCCCAAAGCACTGAAAAACCTGACCCCTGAGAAAACCGGATAGATAAAAAATCGCTACAACCCTTATGCATAAAGGCCTGAAGGTGACGATGAATTATCTTGGCAAGGTTTCCAAACGCCCTCTATTTTTACCCTATGAATACACGACTATGAGCCAGCAATGCCTTTCAACCGTAACAGTAATAAATAATTCTATGATTCATAAAGCCTGGGAAAGTGGGAGTGACACAATGTTAAATGAAGACTTGTACGAGTGTCTGATTGAGCTCGGCATCAACGAGCCTAAAGCACGGGCAGCGGCGAAGGAGAACGCCAAGCTGACGGAAATGGGCGAAGATATTGTCACTATACGGCAAACGGTCTTCGAACTTACTCGCCAGAGTAGCGGTATGAATGAGCGCCTGATCAATGTTGAAGAGTTAATGAAAGCTCTGATTCAACGTATTAACAGCATGGAACAGTGGCAGGGCCAAACTGATGACCATCTGATTGATTTTGAGGGGCGCCTGACCGGTGTAGAAGGGAAATTGGTCAATGTTTCAGGAAGGTTAACCGGAGTTGAAGACCGTCTGACCCGCGTAGAGGATGAACTTGCCGAAATCAAAGGCATGTTGAAAATACTCGTTGACAGAGAATAGGACAGATTCGATCCACCCTATCCCTCCCCACATCTTTTGTTATGGCGTTCTGACTACCGGCTCAGACTGCTCAGCCTCTACTTCAGTCACCAGATTTTCGGAAGATTCCGCGTCACTGACGGGCTTTTCATAGACAGGCTTTTCATAGATAAGATATGGCGCTGCAAACTCAGCAGAGCTTAACCCCTCCAGCAACTCATCCAGATGCTCAGGGCTTTCTACCGGACCAATCCTCACCCGATAAAGTGGTTCTGGTGCTTCCCCCTTGACAACTTTCGCCTGAACACCGACCCGGGAAAAGAGATCCCGACGTAAAAGCTGTGCATTATGGTAGTTTTTAAAGGCAGCCAGTTGCAGGTAGAGTAAATCACCATCCCGTTGATGGGCGGAAGAACGGGCAAAGGTCTCCGGATCAATACCTTCTATTGCCACATTTGCCAGGCCTGAATCAGCAAATCCCAGTTTTTTTGCGGCAACATAAGAGAGATCGATCAGTCGATCACCATGAAACGGCCCGCGGTCATTTACCCGCACAACCACCGACCGGCCATTCTCAAGATTGGTTACCTTGACATAGGAGGGTAGTGGCAATGTTTTATGGGCTGCCGTCATTTTGAACATATCATAGATTTCACCGTTAGCCGTCTGCTTCCCATGAAACTTGGTGCCATACCATGAGGCCTGGCCATTTTCGGCATAACCATTGGCGGACGCCATCGGCTGATAGTGAATCCCGCCCAGGGTGTACGGTGAATTTTTAACAGGGACCTGTATCGGCGATGGAACAGCGTCAGGAATGGTACTGACATCAATAGTTTTATCAGGCGGGCCATCCTGAACTTGTGTACTACTACAGCCAGCCAGGGCTAATAGTATGACGACAGGAACCAGCCTGAATACCAGGGCGTTAATACTCCTGATTGTACTCATTGATACAAAGCCTGAGGAACAGGCTCCAGATCGTTCCCATTGATCAAACATACTTTTCAACATTAACAACCAATATTCCTGACTGGGGGAGGGCCCGTTATCAATTAATCAAGAGCGCAGTGCTACGCACAAACTCTCAGGCAGTGACCCCTGTGAAAAGGTCACCAAACTAGGAGCCTGTCCGAGAGTGATTGAAAAATCACCCCTGCTGATCTTTTGCCACCTGCTTTTGTAATGCCAGAGACCGGTTATAGCTATCCGTCACTTCTCTGGCCAGCTGATAGACCGCAAGGGCATACATTTGGCTACGATTATAGCGGGTAATGACATAGAAATTATGAAGTCCGACCCAATACTCAGCGCCAGCGCTGCCTTCATGCTTCATCGCCAGAACTTTTGAGGATTTCGGGACCATTTTCGGAACAGCCCACCCGGCCTTTTGCACAAGACTCAGTTTTTTATCCGGCTTTAGCCCTGAAGACACAATCTGCTCGTGCTTAATGCCTGAAACCTTTGCCTGAATTGCCACACCACTGCCGTATTTCCAGCCGTGCTTTTGCAGATAGTTGGCAACACTGGCGATGGCATCTTCATCGCTCAGCCAGATATTGGCCTGCTGATCTCCCGTATAATCCACGGCGTAGGCACGATAGCTGGACGGCATAAACTGTGGAATACCCATGGCGCCGGCATAGGACCCGGTCAGTTCATCAACGTCCAGATTCTGTTCACGGGCCAGTATCAGGAAATTTTTCAGCTCTTTGCGAAAAAACTTACCTCTTCGGGGAAAATCAAACCCCAGAGTAGTCAGCGCATCAAGTACTTTAAAGCCACCTGTCTGACGGCCGTAATAGGTTTCTACACCAATAATCGCCACAATAATATTGGCAGGCACCTCCAGCTCCTGTTCAACACGGGCAAGGGTTTCTGCATTTTCTTCCCAGAAGCTGACCCCTTTCGCTATTCTTTCTGGCGTGATAAATATCTTTCGGTAATCTTTCCACTCCAGAGTACCTTCTGCAGGGCGGCTGATCAGTTCCAGGGCCCGGTCAGAGCGCTCCGCCCCGGCCAGAATATGCTCAAGCTCTGTCCGGGAAAAACTGTGTTCAGCTACCAGCTCATCAATAAAAGCATCAACATCCTGCCTGCCCAGATAGTCACTGTCGTGATTTTCATGGGCTAACGCATTGGAAACAGGCGTAGCGAATACGGCAGCCATCAGCAGGCCACCACGAATCACTCGACGGAATACCCCGGGAAACTTTTTCATGTATCCGTACCTTTTCAAATAGAACAAACTCAGGGTTCTCCCACAGACCAAGACAGCTGCAGCAATACACAACCAACCCTGCCTTTACATTAATCGACTCTACATTAATTGACAGTGGTTTTGAAAGCTATGGCAGAAAGGTAAAACCTATTGGGAGACTCTCAGGAAAGAGCGATGCGTATGTATCGACATCAGGAACCCAAAACCCGCCAACAGCGTCAGCAACGAAGTCCCCCCCCGGCTAACCATGGGTAATGGAACACCCACTACTGGCAGTAGTCCACTAACCATCCCGATATTCACAAAGATATACACGAAGAACGTCAGGGTGATACTGCCCGCCAATAAACGACCAAAAAGCGTCTGGGCATTCAGGGTTATGAATATTCCCCGCGCCAGAATCAAGGCATACAGGACAAAAAGTACCAGACAGCCCATCAGGCCAAACTCTTCGGCAAGAACAGCAATAATAAAATCCGTATGGCTCTCTGGCAGAAAATCAAGATGCGATTGCGTTCCCTGTAACCAACCCTTGCCATAAAGCCCACCCGAACCAATGGCGATGGTGGATTGTATGATATTCCAACCAGCTCCCCATGGGTCACTTTCAGGGTTCAGAAATGTCAGCACCCTCCGCTTCTGATAGTCATACATAAAAAACTGCCAGAGCACATAGATCGCCGGTACAGCAAGGCAGATGGCCGAAAATATAATACGTTTTCGCAAACCGGCCAGGAGCAACACAAATATACCCGAAGCACCAATCAAAATTGACGTACCAAGGTCAGGTTGTCTGGCAATAAGTACCACCGGAACAGCAATAATAACCAGTGAGAAAATGACATCTTTGAAAGAGGGAGGCAGTGGACGTCTGGCCAGAAAAGCCGCCATGGTAATGGGCATAATCAGTTTGATCACTTCCGAAGGCTGAAACCGGAAACCCGGCAGCTGGATCCAGCGCTGTGCACCTTTGGATTGAACGCCCATGAACAGAACGGCCAATAATAACAGCACCCCTCCCACATAAAACCATTTGGCCCACTGCATCAGCACTCTCGGCGGAACCTGGGCCAAAATCAGCATTCCGGCCAGACTGACCCCAAGGTAGGTAGCCTGACGAAGAACAACCGACATATCCCGACCGGTGGCACTGTAAAGAATAAAGAGTCCCGCACCACAGAGTAAAAGCAGAAACCCGAGCAGCACAAAATCAATATGCCAGCGCATGGATAATCCCGGGCTGCGACCAAATCCGTGGAGGTCAATCTGGCGAACAAAATCCTGGTTAGCCATTACTTCTCTCCCTTCATTTGGTGGCTGTTGGCACTTGATTGCTGTTGCCAGTTAATCTGGGCAGCAGGTAATAATCCATGACTTTTCTGGCTACATTTGAGGCGCCATTATTATTCTCCAGGATCACAGCAACGGCAATCCGGGGATCATCTACCGGTGCAAACGCTACAAACAAACTGTGATCCCGCTGGTACTCTTTCAGCTTCTCTGCATCATACTCCTCTCCCTGGGCAATACTGACCACCTGCGCTGTACCTGTTTTACCGGCCATCCGGTATTTTAGTCCCCGGCCAATTCGCCAGTTTGCGGTTCCCCTGGGAGAATGAATTACATCTTCCATGGCCTTGATAATGAGTTCCCAGTTTTTTGCTTCTGCCTCGGGAGTCCGGCCAATTTTGATGTCGTCTCCCCAGAACTTCCCCTGGATTTCAGGAATATCCTCTTTCACCAGACGAGGCTGAACGTACTTACCACGATTGGCAATAAGTGCCGTTGACTCAGCCAGCTGCAGTGGTGTTGCCAGCATATAGCCCTGCCCGATGATCGCAATCACCGTTTCACCCGGATACCAGGGCTGACCGTAGGCTCCCCGTTTCCACTCCCTGGAGGGCAGAAGACCCGGACGCTCCTCCCTTATATCAATGCCGGTTCTGTGGCCAAACCCAAATTGATCAGCAAAATCATGAAGGTTATCAATACCCAGTTTCCCAGCCTGGATGTAGAAGTAGGTATCATTCGACACCGATATCGCCTGGGATAAATCAACCCATCCATGGCCAGAGCGTTTCCAGTTGCGAAAACGGTGATCGCTGCCCGGTAGCTGAAACCAGCCTTTATCAAAAATTTTATCCTCTGGCTTGACAACATCATTGGCCAGCAGCGCAAGCCCCATCACCGGCTTTACCGTGGACGCGGGTGGGTACTCACCTAATGATGCCCGGTTATACAAGGGGCGTTCGATATCCCTGTTGAGTCCATTGTAAGTCTTGCTATCAATACCGGTAACAAAGAGATTCGGATCAAATGATGGATTGCTGGCCATTGCCAGCACTCCGCCGGTCTTTGGATCCATCGCCACCAAGGCCCCTCTGCGGCCGTTGATGGCATCGATCGCCACCTTTTGCAGATCACTGTCCAGGTAAAGGTTAAGATCCTGACCGGCTTGTGGGCTAACTTGTTTCAATACTCGCAATACCCGGCCACGGGCATTGGTCTCCACTTCCTGATGACCGGGTTTACCCAGAAGTACAGACTCATAAGAGCGTTCTATACCAATCTTTCCGGTGGTATGAGTGCCGAAATAAAGGGCTGGGTCCAGACGTTTCAAATCCTGATCATTAATTCGGCCTACATAGCCGACGCTGTGGGCAAAATGCTTTCCTTCGGGGTACTGGCGAATCAGTTCAGCGTTGATATCAACACCCGGCAAACGGAAAAGATTCACCGAAATCCGGGCGATCTCTTCTGAAGTAAGATCAAACTTAAGAGGAACTGCCTCATAAGGCCGGCGTCGCTTGACTCGTTGATGAAAACGCTGCAACTCACCATCGGTCAGGGGCAAAATATTGCCAATATCATCCAGCAAACCATCAAGATCTTTTGTCTGCTCCCGAACAATCGACAGTATATGACTGGGCTTGTTAACCGCCAGAAGCTTACCATTGGTGTCGTAAATCAGGCCACGGGTAGGGGGGATTGGTTGAACCAGTACACGATTCTCATCCGATTGCGTGGATAGCTCATTGTAGCGAACAACCTGAAGATAGAAGAGGCGGGAAATCAGTCCCACACCAAGAAGCGCCATAAAGCCGATGGCAACCCAAATCCGGATATTTACCAGTCTTTTTTCTGCCCCATGGTCCTTTAAGGTATCCTGCGGCATGTTATATCTCAGTCATCAGTCGTATGGTCAAAGGGCAGCTCTCTGTGTAGAAACCAATGCATCAACCTGTTAATACACAAGGATTAAACGTAAAAAATGCAGTGTTCCCGAGCGAAAAAACACTGCATTTCAGATAGAAAATACTCACTTTTACTTGAGTGACCGTACTTCGTCAATCACAGTTACACCAGTTTTACTTGTGGTAAGGATGATTGTGAAGAATGCTCCAGGCCCTGTAGACCTGCTCAGCCACAACCACTCTGACCAGCGGATGAGGAAGTGTTAACGGCGACAATGACCAGCGAAGATCCGCCTTTGCCAGGCATGATGAATGCAAACCTTCCGGTCCACCGACCAGCAAACTGACATTCCGGCCACTGTGCAGCCACGTGCCCATATTGTCTGCCAGTGTCTCTGTGCTCCAGGCCTTGCCCAGAATCTCCATGGTGACAACTAGGTCGCCAGTCCCCACCGCAGCCAGCATCTGGCCAGCCTCTTTCTCCTGAAGGCGATTAATGTCGGAACCTTTACTGCGTTTACCGAGAGGAATCTCAACAAGTTCCAGTTTCACGTCCGCACCCAGCCGACGACTGTATTCTTTGTAGCCCTCTTCAACCCAACCTGGCATTTTTGAGCCAACCGATATCAGCCGAATCCGCATCAGGATGGCTCAGCGGCAACCAGGTCAGCGCTATCCCACAGTCTTTCCAAGTCATAGAACTGACGGGTAGCCGGAAGCATCAGGTGGACAACGACATCCCCAAGATCCACCAGAACCCACTCGGACTTGTCCTGACCTTCAACCCCTAAAGGCCGAACACCATTTTTCTTGCACAGCTCAATCACATTATCCGCCAGTGACTTCACGTGACGGTTGGAGGTACCACAGGCAATCACCATATAATCGGTAACACTGGTTTGACCGGAAACATTCAAACAGGTGATTTCATTACCTTTTACTTCTTCGATAGCTTCTACAACAAGCTGTTTTAACTCATCAGAATGCATAGACTGCAAAATTAACCTCGTATTGACGACCCGGCAGAATGTGGTTTACAGACCACATACCGAATCAGGCCATTTAAACCGGGCAGGCTCTCAGCATTGATCATGGTTGTCAATGCCCGATAAGCGCCGGAGACGGAAATCCACTAGAATAATATCACTGGCGAATATGGCCATCCCCAAGAACCACATATTTTTGCGAAGTCAGTCCTTCAAGGCCAACAGGCCCCCGGGCATGGATCTTGTCGGTGGAGATACCAATTTCAGCCCCCAGTCCATATTCAAACCCGTCCGCAAAGCGGGTTGATGCATTCACCATAACAGAGCTTGAATCCACTTCCCGCATAAAACGGCGGGCACGAGAAAAGTCTTCCGTCACAATGGCATCGGTATGATGAGAACCATAGCGATTGATATGAGCAATCGCTTCATCCATATCCAGAACCACTTTAATGGCCAGAACAGGACCGAGATACTCTTCCGACCAGTCTTCTTCTGTTGCAGGTACCGCGCCGGGCAGAATCTCACAGGTGACAGGACAGCCCCGGAGTTCCACACCTTTTTGGGAGTACAGACCTGAAAGCTCCCGCAGCAAAGGCTGAGCCACATCCTGATGCACCAGCAGCGTTTCCATCGCATTGCACACACCATAACGATGGGTTTTCGCATTCATGGCAATCCGGACGGCCTTGCCATGATCGGCCCGATCATCCAGATAGACATGGCAGACACCGTCCAGGTGTTTAATCACCGGTATCCGGGCTTCAGCACTGATGCGCTCAATCAGTCCCTTGCCACCACGGGGTACGATCACATCGACATACTCAGGCATGGTGATCAACACACCAACAGCGGCACGGTCAATCGTTTCAACCACCTGAACCGCATCTTCAGGCAGCCCAGCCTGGGCCAGTCCCTGCTGAATACACCGGGCAATGGCCTGGTTGGAGTGGATGGATTCACTGCCGCCACGGAGAATGACGGCATTACCGGATTTCAGACAAAGGCTCGCGGCTTCCACGGTGACGTTCGGGCGGGATTCATAGATAATGCCAATAACTCCCAGTGGCACCCGCATTTTGCCCACCTGGATACCGCTGGGTACATACTTCATGTCATCAATGGTGCCGATGGGGTCTGGCAGGGCTGCCACCTGACGGAGACCTTCAATCATGGTATCAATTCGGGCATCGGTAAGCTCAAGGCGATCGAGCATGGCGGCATCAAGTCCACGTTCCCGGCCAGCGTCCAGATCCCGGGTATTGACAAACTTCAGCTGTGCACGGTCCGCTGCAAGTGCGTCTGCTATCGCCAGAAGTGCCCTGTTTTTCACCGCAGTATCAGCAACCGCCATTTCCTTACTGGCGCGGCGGGCTCTCTGGCCCAGTCCATGCATATACTCCGTCATTTGATCAGCCAAAGTCTTTTCTCCCGGCAACTTGCATCACCACTATATTCTCTGCAAACAAAGGAATTGTCCTGAATAACTTCCACATCTCTACCGACGCTTCCCGCTTCCCGCTGCCCGCCTCCCGCTTCCCGAAAAGCTGAAACTGCTTGTGCTTTTGCGGGCAGCGGGAAACGGGAAACGGGAAACGGGCGGCAACATTTTCTTCCCAGACTGAGTTGATGAAGTTGTTCTGGGACAAATCCAAAGGCTATTAAAGAAGCCATAATAATATCAGTCCGCGATCGGCATGGTAAATTCAAATATCGTCCCGCCTTCAGGGTGACGATGGAATGTCAACCGGCCGCCATGGGACTGTATAATGGAGTGACATACCGTCAGCCCAATACCCATACCATCAGCCTTGGTGGTATAAAACGGCGTAAACAGCTTTTCTTCGGCATCATCTGCCAGACCATGGCCACGGTCAATGACTGAGACTTTGACAAAGCTATCATCCAGTTTTTCAGTACGGACATAGACACCGATGCTGCGGGTATCCATGTCCCTCATCGCTTCCATGCCATTGCGAATCAGGTTCAATGCCACCTGCTGGATCTGCACCGGGTCTACCTTCACATCAGGCAGTCCTTCTTCCTGCTCCAGATGAATTTCCATATGGTTGTTACGAGCGTCCACTTCTGCAAGCTTATAGGTGTCCTGGATCAAACGGTTCGGATCGACACTGCCCAGAACATGGTCAGGTTTCTTCACAAAAGAGCGAATGCGGGCAATGATTTCGCCGGCCCGCCTGGCCTGGGTATTGACTTTTTCCATGGCCTCAGAAAGACCAAGATCGTCTTTCAATTCCAACCGGGCCAGCATTCTTCTGGCCACCTGGGCGTAATTGGAAATCGCGGTCAGCGGCTGATTTACCTCGTGGGCAAAGCCGGCAGCCATCTCACCCATGGTGCTCAAGCGGGAAACATGGGTCAGCTGCTCTTTCTGGCTTTCCAATTCATCCAGAGCCTTCTGCAGGGCTTCCTGCTGCCTTTTTTTCTCGGAAATATCTCTGAACACAACCACTGCACCGCTGGGGGCACTGTTTTGCATAATCGGGGTGCAAGAAAAGTCCACCGGAAACGGCGAGCCGTCACTGTGCAGAAAGGTAGCATTTTCAACGGTTTTACTCACGCCCTTGACCAGGGATACCTGAATGGGTGCCATCGGCCCTGATACGCCGGATGAGCCATTTTCATCCCCTTTCATCAACTGAATCAGGTTCTGACCCGTCAGTTGCTCTATAGACCAGCCGGTCATGGCAGATGCCGCTGGATTGGCAAAGGTAATCATTCCCAGTCGGTCAAGCCCGAATATCCCCTCATTCATACTTTCCAGAATGCGGGCCTTGTCAGCCTCCAGTTGTCGATTTCTCGCTGAAAGTGCCTGTTCAAGCTTATGAATTTTCAACTGGGTCTGTACCCGGGCAATGACCTCTTCCGCCTGGAATGGCTTGGAGATAAAATCCACTGCGCCGGTTTCCAGCCCCCTGACCTTGTCTTTGGTATCGTCCAGGGCCGACAGGAAAATCACTGTTATATTGCGGGTTTCCGGGTCTTCCTTTAGCCGGTGACAAACTTCATAGCCATCCATGCCGGGCATCATGATATCCAGCAGCACCAGGGCAGGTTTTGCCTTGACAGCAATCCTGAGAGCACTCTCACCATTCTTGGCAATGAGAAGTTTATAGCCACGGCCACTTAGGGTTTGCAGCAATACCTGCAAATTCGTCGGATTGTCATCCACAAGTAGAATGCGCTCTTCTTCATGCTGCTCTACAGAAGCTTCAGCCAGATACATCGTCAGCAGACCCTGATGTCAGAAAGTTCATCAATGTAAAAATAGACGGAAATAAACGGGTTATTTTACTATAACTTCGGCTTTTATCAGAGGCCTTACTGCTATCTGTCACTCTGGCTAATGTTTTCGACACTGAGATTTTTTTTCCTGGGCCGTCTTATTCATGGTTCAATAGAGCTGTATTCGCGTTGAATTGCCCATGATCATTAACTCATAACGGCCGGGTGCTTATGAACATACTTTTAATCGGTGGTACCGGGCTGATCGGCCAGGAAGTACAACAGTTGTTCCTTGACAGGCAGATCCGGTCTATCGCTCCGGGAAGGGATGAATTAAATCTTGAAAATCCTGAGTCCATTGATTCCTGCCTGAAAAAATACCAGCCAGATATTGTGGTCAACTGTGCAAGTTATAACGATCCGGTCAAGGCCGAAAACGAGCCATCCAAATGCTTCCGGATAAACCGCGATGCCATGGCAACACTGGCGGATTGTTGCAACCGGCAACAGGCAATTCTGGTTTATATTTCAACGTACCGGGTTTTTGATGGCAGCAAAAAGGAAGCTTACACCGAGAGAGATATACCTAACCCTTCCGGTGTCCTGGCAACCAGCCGGTGGCAGGCAGAACAGCAAATCAGTGAGCGCTGCCCAAGGCATATCATTCTTCGCCTGTCCTGGATCATCAGCTATCGACGCACCAACCTTTTGAAGCATCTTCTGGATCAGATCAGCCAGGAGCAGGAGGTTGCCGTGGTATCCGATCAGCAGGGATGCCCAACACCCAGCGAAGATGCGGCAAGGGTTATTGTCGCGATTATCCAGCAGCTGGGGTGTGGGGCTGAACCCTGGGGTACTTATCATTATGCCGGAGCTGAATCCATCTCTGAAAACCGTTTTGCCGAAGCCGTGATTTCTGAGGCATCACAATATCAGGATCTGAAAATTCGCAAGCTGCGAATGGATAAATTGCATGATCGCAATGGTATTCAGGCGCCAGCCAATGCGACCCTCTCCTGCCGGAAAATTTTAAGCACCTTTGGCGTACATAATAAACCCTGGAGAGGAAGCCTTTCGCGGATGATCAGAAGCTATTATGAAGGGAATACAACTGAACTTACGTCATGAGGATTGCCATTAATGCCCGGTTCTTTTTTATCTGCAAAGCTGTATAAGACTGAGCAGCTCAGTGCCAATACACTGCAGCTGAGTTTTGAGTTGGGACAGGACGATAGAACGAGTTTCAATTTTATTGCCGGACAGTTTTTGCAGTTACAGTTTGAGCTTGATGGAGAACTCTATAAACGAAGTTACAGCATTGCCAACACGCCTGACGACTTTAAGGCAACCGGGCAGCTGCAGGTAGCTCTCAGCCTGGTCAGTGGCGGGGTTGCCTCCGGGCTTTTCCACAAAGCCCCTCCCGGAATCGAACTTAATATCGCAGGGCCGTTCGGAGTCCTTACGCTTCCGGAAACCTTTCCCGGACAACTTATTCTGGCAGGAACCGGCACGGGGATTGCCCCCTATCGAAGCATGATTCCGCAATTGAAAACGCTTACTGATAAGGGGACAGCTGTCACTGTTGTCAAGGGTTTCAGATATCGGGAGGAAAGCATTTACTCTGGAGATTTTGCGCAACTGTCGTATATAAAGTACCGCACCTGTCTAAGCCGGGAGTCCAACGTAAACAGCGCTGACCATGAGTATGCTGGCCACGTGCAGGACCAGTTTGACGCCCTTGACCTGAATCCTGAAAAAGATGTGGTTTATCTTTGTGGAAACCCCAATATGATTGATGATTGCGTAGCTTTTCTGAGAGACAGAGGGCTATCACCCCGGCAAATCAAACGGGAAAAATACGTTTACTCCGGGCACTGACGCCGCTTTTCAGGACAGCTTTTTTAAGACAAGAATGACCAGCCACCAGAATAAACCAAGGCACAGTCCCGCCATGACATCGCCAAACCAGTGAACCTGCAAAACCAACTGGGAAAAAGCTTCCATCATCACCAGTCCCAAAGCGACACTGGCCCATAACCACTGGACCTTAAATGGGCGGTTTTCTGCTACAAGCACAGCAAAAGAAAACAGTACATAGGCGGTGGCTGTTGTATGTACAGAGGGATCAAACCCGGCCAGAGGCCCTTCATTATCTGCCAGCCACTGGATAAGCCAGACAGAGCAAACCATTGATAGACCGCCACAGAGCAGATAGAACAGAGTGCCTAGCCGATCAGAACGGTACAGCCAGAATAAGCCGCCAGCGGAAAAAATACTCAAAACAGGAATGCTGCCGATCTGATTCACCCAATACATCACCTTTTGTAACCAGGGTAACTGAACCACTGCCAGCCATTGGTCGACACGTTGATTGATGCTCTCCAGCAAACCACCCCACTCAGAAAAAACAAGTAAGGCAAGCACCACTGATGCAAGCACCAGATACCCGGTAAACCGGGGTTTGAAGTGGCGATGTACACTGATCAGCACTGGCGGGAGCAAGATGGTAATACAGGTGATAGCCAACAGCACAACCAACAATTGATCGGGCACTGTATCATGCCACTGAAGTGCGGCTCCCGTCAGGTAACCCGGCAGCAGGTAAACAGGAGACCAGGCAAGGGCGGAGATAACATTAACAGTAAAAAAGTACCCGGGAACCATACCCATCATACCGGCTACTGCCGGTATGATGGGGCGGACAGGACCAACAAAACGTCCTGTTACAACACTTAAAACGCCATACTTGCTGAAGAAATCCTCACCACGTTCCAGCAACTGGGGATGACGATTAAATGGCCACCAGCATCTGACCCGCTCGTGATAATAATAGCCAAGCAGGTAACTGACCCCATCTCCAACAACAGCGCCCAGGAAAGCCCACAAAAGGATTGGATAAACAGACATGGAAGCCGCCCCGGCAATAGCCGCCAATGCAAACAGCATGGCAACACCCGGCAAAACAATGCCCACTGCAACCAGTGATTCCAGACAGGCAACCATTGCTATGGCAGGACCGATCCAGCCAGTATTCTGCTGTAACCATATATGCATGGCATCAAAATAAGCGTTATCCATGAGTTACCAGAGTCTTGGAAAATACCTTTCGTTAGCAGAGTTAGACTACAGTTTCATTGTAAATAGCGCCAATGTTATTGGGTAAATGCGTGCCTGTTGTTATCCTATTGCAGCAACGCAATCTGCAGCCAACCAATGGTATGCAATCAGGGAGTTAAAGGATGAGTGAAGTACTGGAAGAACTGGTTAATCAACTGAAACTGGAACCTATTGAAGACAATATATTCCGGGGCCAGAGTCAGGACCTTGGCTGGGGGCGGGTATTCGGTGGCCAGGTATTGGGGCAGGCGCTGTCTGCGGCAAGGCAGACGGTCGATCCTGAACGCCATGTTCATTCCTTCCATAGTTATTTTCTTCGCGAGGGCGATAGCAGCAAGCCGATTGTCTACACGGTTGATTGCATTCGTGATGGCAGAAGCTTCAATACCCGCCGGGTAGTAGCCGTTCAAAATGGACGCCCTATTTTCAATATGTCTGCTTCCTTTCAATTAAACGAAAGTGGTTTTGAACATCAGGATCCGATGCCAGGCGTCATACCTCCGGATGAAGCGTTGAGTGAAAAAGTCCTGATTCAAAGGCACAGTGACTTAATTCCCAAACCTCTGCAGAAAGGACTGCTGAGTGATACGCCCATTGAGATTCGCTTTGCCGCCCCCGTTGATCCACTGGCTGAAGAAACCAGGGCTCCAAACCATAAAATATGGATAAGAGCCAACGGAAAATTACCCGACAATCCGGGACTTCATAAATACCTTCTGGCTTACGCCTCAGATTTTCAATTCTTACCCACTTGCCTGTATCCCCATGGGGCTGCTGGATTCCAGAAACCTATTCAAATAGCCAGTCTGGACCATGCCATGTGGTTCCATCGCCCATTCAGGATGGATGAGTGGTTACTGCACTGTGTTGAAAGTACCACTGCCAGCAGTGCCAGGGCGCTGGTAAGAGGCCAGGTATTCAATCAGGCTGGAGTCCTGGTGGCGTCGACGATTCAGGAGGGCCTTGTGAGGCCCATCAAAGCTCAGACCAAGGTCTAAAGGCAAAACAGGCTAACCATTCATAAACTTTTAATTGTTCGCTAATGAAACTTGGACCACCTTTCAGCCCCTGCCCTTGCTGACCGGTGGTTTTTTTTTGCACTGAGGGTTTTCCCAACTGGACATATGACCAGTATCTAAGTACCTGAATGGTTGAGAGTGGTAAATGGTACGATAGAAAATCCCACGTCTTGACGGTTACAATTCCAGAAATTCACCCCCTGATTAATGGTAAAAATCCGGCAGGGGGGACAAAACCATCATAAGGAAATACTGTGAGCTTTTCTTTTCTGCTTAAGCCCGTTGTCAGCAAATTGAGGCAATACATCGTCTGCCTTTTTGCACTGCTTTCTATAGTCCCTGCCGTTAGCCAGGCATCCCGCTCTGCAGTCATACTGCAATATCACCATGTCAGCGATGAAACCCCGGGCATAACCAGCGTCACCCCTGAGACATTCAGGAAACAGATCAACTATCTTGTTGAAAATGAGTTCAATGTGATGCCGCTGGTTGATGTGGTTGAGGCCCTTGGCCATAAAAAGGCGTTACCGGAAAGAACCGTCGCCATCACGTTTGACGATGCCTATCTGAGCATTTACACCAATGCATTTCCAATACTCAGGGAACAGGGTTTGCCATTTACTGTTTTTGTGTCGCCGACACCGGTGGATAAAAACTATCAGAAGTTCCTCAGCTGGGAGCAACTGCTGGAAATGGCTGAAGCTGGCGCCACCCTGGCAAATCACACCATGGAACACGCCCACAGTGTAGAAAGGCTGCCTGGAGAAACCGAAGCTCAGTGGCTTTCCCGGTTCAGCCGGGATCTGGAAATGACAGAGGCCAGAATTCAGGAAAAATCCGGTCAAAGTGTCAAAATGTTTGCCTGGACTTTTGGTGAAACTACCCCGGAACTCAGGGTCAGGCTGAACGAGATGGGATATATCGGCTTTGGCCAGCAGTCAGGAGCCGCTGGTGAATATTCTGACTTCACTCGTCTGCCCCGTTTTCCCATGGCTGGTATTTATGGGGTCAATGACTTTGCCGTTAAGGTCAACAGCAGGGCTCTGCCAGTGACCAGCCAGACCCCCGACTCATCACTGATCACTCAGGATAACCTTAAGCCCGAACTGGAGCTAACCCTGGCCAGTGGGGATTACCAGAAAAAGCAGCTGAAGTGCTATGCCTCCGGCCAGGGTGAGCTGAAGGTAACCTGGCTCAATGAAGAGATGACTCGTTTCAGGACACAAGCCAATAAACCATTGCCAGTGGGCCGAACTCGCTACAACTGTACCGCTCCATCCAACAGTGGCCGACACTACTACTGGTATTCACATGCCTGGCTCCGATTGACCGATGAAGGTAAGGCACTGGATTGAAAAGCACAATGGCGGCCGATAGGCGGGACGTTCAATCTGGCTCAGAAAACTGTCAGACTTGTAAGACGTAAAATAACGACGCCAGAACTCACGTCCCTCTGAGCTTGCCATAAAACATCAACAGGCTCT
The DNA here is from genome assembly GCF_024606265.1 of Endozoicomonas sp. SESOKO1. Lineage (GTDB taxonomy): Bacteria > Pseudomonadota > Gammaproteobacteria > Pseudomonadales > Endozoicomonadaceae > Endozoicomonas. Next base: position 39,542 of record NZ_JAHHPP010000310.1, on the reverse strand, counting down.
AACATGGAGTGGCGAACGTAGAGAGGTTCAGGTGTTCAACTATCGATCACATAAACCACTCTACTTTTAGCTGGTTCCCTCAATGCAGTGAAGTTGATGGTCTGATGAAAATAGCTTTCAAAATCAAAAAAATAGTTTTAGCCGCTGTTTTTTTGCTGGCGGGGTGCACTGACCAGCAGCCTGCCACTCAAATTCAGTCGCCACCCAGCCACCTTGAAGCAGCCCAGGCAAAAGCCATGCAACTCTGCTCGGGATGCCATGGCCCCACCGGTATCGGTACAACGCCCTATAACCCTAACCTGGCCTGCCAGAAAAAAGAATATATGGTTAAGCAACTGCAATACTACCGGGATGGCTCAAGGTCCACTCACAAACCTATGAATAATATCGCCAGGCTATTGTCAGAAGAAGAAGTCGAGAGTATCAGCGAGTGGTACTCAATAACCGGATGTTTATAAATCCCCTCCATATTGAGATGTCCCGGAAACAACTTGAGATGTCCCGGAAACAACAAAACTCAGATGACCCTGTCAAGATCTATTAACTTTTCAACTAAAAGTGGGAACCTTAATTGCCTAAGTTGGTCTCAGGTATTAAACCAACATAATATGTGTACTTAAAATGACCATAACAGCTCAGCCTGCAAGCAGTACTTTCTTCGCATCAGCCCCTGATTCCGGGACTGCACATGGACACAGTAAGGAAAGCGTTTACAGCTTTGGCAGAAAAGTCATCAGCTTTTTTACCAGTAGCTTTACCAAAAGCCATATGTCCTCCAGCTCCAGTGAAGAGCGTTCCGCATGGAATAATATCTCAAGTTTTTTCAAAGGCCTTTACAGTCGGGCAGTAAAGATTGTCAATTATGTTTCCAGACACATTGGTGAAATGTTACCGCCCTATTTAACCAAAGCCGGAATTGGCAGTGTGGCAGGGTTTGTTATTGGTGCCTTAACACCGATCGGACCGCTGTGGGGGACTGTTGGCGGGTTGCTGATTGCTACTGGCTGGCAACTTGGCGTTGAATGTAACATCGATCGGGATCATCCGGCGTCAGCACGCCCTTAAATTGTTTCAATCTTGTCAGGGGGATTCTTTTCCCCGGTTTTTATATTATCCAACCTTGAATCCCCTCCCACAGCAACTAGCTTTATATAGGTAAACGTCTATATCTACACCGGCATGGAGCCCCTCATGGAAGAGCAAAACATCAAGAAACTGGCGCTGATTATATCTGCCAACTGTATTCGTCAATCCACCATTGAAGAGTGTCAGAAAAAAGGACAGATAAACGACCAACAACTGAACCAGATCAATAAAGAGATGTCTGATCGAATCTTTACCTTCCTGACCTACCTGCTGCAAAAACCTGCTGATGAATACACTGTGATGATGGAAGCAATGGCAAAACACTACCCGGAGAACTGGGAGCAGCCGGAGCTTAGCCAGCTTATTCTGCAGCAACAGGCCCAGACAGGTACATCTGCGTCAACCCAGCATTAATAACCGGTTATTCAGAGCAGCAACTATGCTTGTCCCTGCCCCCGCAGGGACAAAAATAATGCCCGGCAGGATGAGTCGATTTAATTTCCGATTCAATTACCAGCGGTTTCTGGCAGGGACACTCATGTATCTTTCCATGCTTTCCCAGGCCGATACCATCGATCCTGGTCAACACGATAAAGCGCTCACATTAACGCTGGATGAACTGTTAACGGAGCTGCGCATTTCCCACACCCCTAACCTGGAGTCAATGATCGATACCAGCCAGATCTGGCGCAGAAAACCGGGACAGGAACGGTGGGAATTACCCAGGCTGGATATATCAACAAACAAAAGGTACAGAGTCTTTGATCTGCTCGAAAAGCTTGGACTCATTGCCCCCGTCGCGCCATCAACAAAGCAATATGATTATGCACTGCTATTGGGAGCCACTGCCCCCGGCATGAAAAGCAGGCTGGACTATTTAGCTGACTGGTGGCGTCAAGGTGTCCGATTCAAACGCTTGATTTTTCTGGTTGGCCAGCGCCCTCTCACGCCGGGAGCTGATGACCTGGACATTCTGATAACAAAGCCTGAAAAGAAGAAGCTGGACCCACTCCCTTTTACCGAAACTGAGGCGGCTATCATGCTGCATCAACTGGTCCCCATGCCAGAAGCCATGAGAGCCCTGCCGGTTGAGTTTATCGATACGCCAAGAAACTGGAAGAGCGGACTCTGGCACAGGCCCAATACCCGCGACACACTCAGGCACTGGGTAAAAACAGGGCCGCTACCGGGGACTGCCCTGATTATCTCAGACCAGCCTAACGGGCTTTACCAGAAAGAAGTGGTAAAACAGGAGCTGCCGGGTTTTATCATCGATCTGGCGGCGGGACCGGCAGACCCGGCAACTACTCTGCCTGTCTATCTGGATGCCCTCGCATTATGGCTTTACAACCTGAAACCGGTTATCCCCCAATCAGCCCCTTCAAAGGCAGTGATTACCCCAGGACGGCATTAACTCCTGGGCAATTCCCAACTGATCCAGTATCCGGGCAACAATAAAATCAACCATATCATCCACGGTTTCCGGTCGGTTGTAAAAACCGGGAGACGCCGGAAGAATAACACTCCCCATCCGGCTTAATTTCAACATATTTTCCAGATGTATTTCAGAATACGGGGCTTCCCTGGGCACGATGATCAGCTTACGCCGCTCCTTTAATACCACCGTTGCGGCCCGTTGCGTCAGATTATTACTTAAACCACAGGCAATGGCCGACAGGGTCCCGGTGCTGCAGGGACAGATCACCATTGAACTTGGAGCGCCACTGCCGGAAGCAACAGGCGACATCCAGTCATCCTCGCCAAACACACGAATCTGTCTGGGTGCCGCTCGATATCGGTTGGTAAAAAATTGCTCAATAGCTTCAGGAGTATCACCGATATCAAGATCCATTTCTGTGGCCAGAACCACTTTTGCCGCCCTGGAAACCAGAACGAAAACCTGTTGTTCTGCAGCAACGAGACACTCTAATAGCCGAAGTCCGTACTGGGCTCCGGAAGCGCCCGTAATGGCTAAGGTTACTCTTGCCGGATTTGATGGGTTCATCACTCTACTGCCAACCTCAATTTGCCTTGAGCTTTTCTTTCAACCCACTGGCTATACGGCCATGAATCCCCTCAAACCCGCCATTACTCATCACCAGCAAATGGTCACCGGCCGAGGCGGTATCAACCAGATAACGCACAATGGCTTCTGTGGAATCCATAACCGATGACTTTACCGGGCTACCCTGCACTAACTCGGCCAATGGCCAGTCAAGCCCCTGAGGTTTAAACCAGATAACTTCGGAAGCCTGATTGGTAGAGGCTATTAATGATTCCTGATGCACGCCCATTTTCATGGTGTTTGACCTGGGTTCAATGATCACACGAATGTTCGCATTTTCACCCAGTTTGGCTCGCTGCCCGGCCAGGGTGGTGGCAATAGCTGTTGGATGATGGGCAAAATCATCATAAATCCGTATACCCCCAACCTCCTCCACCATTTCCATCCGTCGCTTTACCCCCTGAAAGACCGAAAGCGCCTCACAGGCTGTATCTGGCATGACACCGACATGATGAGCAGCCGCGATGGCTGCCAGGGCATTGGCAACATTATGATCACCTTCCTGCTGCCAGTTCACGGTTCCGACAACCGTCCCTTTATACAAAACCTTAAAGTGGCTGCCATCGCTACTGACCGGTGCAACTTGCCAGAGGCTTTGACTGCCACCCAGATCTTCCTGCTCAGACCAGCAGCCCATAGTCATTACATCGTTGATCTCGGGAATACCGGCAGGATAGATAATCCGACCAGTGCCCGGTATTGTTCTGACCAAATGGTGGAACTGTCGCTGAATGGCGGCAAGATCAGCAAAAATATCCGCATGGTCAAATTCAAGATTATTGATAATCAGTGTCCGTGGGTGGTAGTGAACAAATTTTGAGCGCTTATCAAAAAAAGCGGTATCGTACTCGTCCGCTTCAATAACAAAAAACGGGGTACTGCCGAGTCTTGCGGAAATTCCGAAATCTTTGGGTATACCCCCAATCAGAAAGCCCGGGGACATCCCTGCATAGTCCAGTATCCATGCCAGCATACTGCTGGTACTGGTTTTACCGTGGGTACCGGAAGCGGCCAATATCCAGCGGCCGGGGGCTATGTACCTGGAAAAAAATTCGGGACCTGAAACGTAGGGAAGCCCCTTCTCCAGCACATACTCTACCGCAGGAATCCCCCGTTTCATGGCATTGCCAATCACCACAAGATCCGGTGACGGGCCAAGCGCTTCAATACCATACCCCTGAAATAATGAAATACCCTGTTCTTCCAGTTGGGTACTCATTGGCGGATAAACGTTCTCATCAGAGCCTGATACATCAAATCCAAGCTCTCTGGCCAGCATCGCCAGACTTCCCATAAAAGTGCCACAAATACCCAGAATGTGTATGTGCATTCCCGATCTCTCCAAAAAAAAGTGCTCCAGATTGGGCACAGGCCCTAAAGTCCCTGATACCAGAATTTTGACATTGTTTTTGCCTGATGCGCAAAAGGACGTTGACATCGAAAGACCATCAGCCCATAAAATTGATACATAACAACGCGACAGAGCGCTACCAATAAACTCTCGATCAGGTATCATTTGCAATCAGCCAAGAACGCAAAACAACACACAGCAACACCCGGAATTTAACCGATGACATTGAAGCACGCTTTTTACGCACAGTCTGGCGGTGTTACCGCAGTTATCAATGCTAGTGCCTGCGCGGTTATTGAAACAGCCCGTCGTTACCCGGATAAAATCGGGAAAGTCTACGCAGGGCATAATGGCATCCTGGGGGCTTTGCGTGAGGAGCTTATCGATACCTCATACGAATCCGATGAAACCATCGGTGCCTTATTGAGGACTCCCGGCGGCGCTTTTGGTTCCTGTCGTTACAAGCTGAAGTCCTTCGAAGAAAGCGAAGCGGAATATCGTCGGTTAATTGAAGTCTTTCAGGCCCATAACATTGGCTACTTTTTTTACAACGGTGGCAATGACTCCATGGATACGGCCTGGAAAGTGTCCCGGCTCAGTGAAAAAATGGGGTATCCGATTACCTGTATCGGCGTCCCCAAAACCATCGATAACGACCTGGCGGTTACCGATAACTGCCCGGGTTTTGGCTCCGCGGCCAAATACCTTGCCGTATCCACCAAAGAGGCCAGCCACGATATTGCTTCCATGTGCGATACCTCCACCAAAGTGTTTGTCATGGAAGTCATGGGACGACATGCTGGCTGGCTGGCGGCAGCTACCGGCCTTGCTGCCCGTCAGGATGGCGACCCACCGCATATTATCCTGTTCCCTGAGTTGTCGCTGGACAAAGAAAAATTTCTCAAAAAAGTCCATGAAACCGTTAATAACGAAGGTTACTGCGTGATCGTTGCTTCAGAGGGAGTCAAATACGACGATGGCAGTTTTATCTCCGCATCCACTACGGTCATTGACTCCTTTGGTCACCAGCAACTTGGCGGTGTTGCTCCGGCCCTGTGTAATATGATCAAGCAGGAGTTGGGCTACAAATATCACTATGCTGTTGCTGATTATCTGCAGCGCTCGGCTCGCCATATTGCTTCACGTGTTGACGTAGAGCAGGCTTACGCTGTGGGTAAAGCAGCGGTTGAGCTGGCGGTAACGGGTCACAATGCCGTGATGCCCGCCATTATTCGAGAGTCTGACCTGCCTTATCGCTGGGCGATCAAAGAGGTACCACTGGAAAAGGTCGCCAACTTTGAACGTAAAATGCCACTGGACTTTATCAATGAGGATGGCTTCAACATTACCCAAACCTGTCGGGGTTATCTTGAACCGTTGATTGAAGGAGAGGAGTATCCAGCTTATCTGAACGGCTTACCCCGTTTTGCCAGGTTGAAAAAAGTATTTGTCGATAAGCAGCTGGATACACCATTCGACGTGTAGTTTGAAAGCTCACTGATTAAGGTCGGAGTAAAACCGAAAGTCATTCCGACCTTCATTCTTCGCTACATACATGGCTTCATCTGCCGCCTTGATCAAACCGTCAGCATCACTGGCATTTTCAGGGTAAAAAGCAATGCCGATACTGGTGCCTACCTGTCTTGAAGAATCCCCCAGCTCATGGGGCTCCGTAAGTGCGGCAAGAATTTTATTGGCAACTGTTCTGGCATCTTCAACGCTCCTGGCATCATCCAGAACCACGGCAAACTCATCACCTCCGAGCCTGGCAATCAAGTCAACCTTACGGATACAGCCCTCAAGACGATTGGCAACACTGATCAGTAACTGATCGCCAGCATCATGGCCAAGCTGATCATTGATCTCTTTAAAGTGATCCAGATCCAGGAACATAACCGCCGTATTATTCTGGTAGCGGTCACTTCTGTCCAATGAAGACTGAAGAAACTCCCTGAATAACGTCCGGTTGGCCAGCCCCGTCAGGCTATCATACTTAGCCATTTTCAATAGCTGGTCTTCCAGCTGTTTTCGCTCAGTTATATCCTGAAAGACAAACACGGCTCCCTGGACGGCGTTCCTGTTATTTACAATGGCAGCAATATTGAACTCTGCCGGAAACCTTCCCCGGCTGACATTTATTAATTCAGTGGACTGTTTAAGTGTTCCGCCTTTTTCCAGGCACTCACGATAAACAGCTGACTTCTGCCATTGATCCTGAGCCGTTTCACCCGGAGCGGCGTCCAGAAGAAACTGGCTGATATGCTGATCCAGAAAAACGTCTTCAACACCACCTAACAACTCACAGGCTGTCGGATTGATAAAGGTTATCTTGCCCTCTTTATCCACCCCGACAATACCTTCGCCTGCACAGTCCAGAAGCAGCTTATTCTTCCGGCTGATCCACTGAAGCTCCCTGGTGACCTGTTCAAGCTCCAGCCGCTGCTCTTCCAGTTGCAAAAATACTTTCACTTTACCCAGAAGGATTTCCGGAACAATCGGCTTAGGCAAATAATCAACAGCGCCGGACTGATAACCTTTGGCTACGTAGTTATGATCTTTATTAATTGCGGTAACAAAAATGATGGGAATATTGGCCGTTTGCTTGTTACTGTGCAGCAATGTAGCCGTCTCAAAGCCGTCCATGCCGGGCATCTGTACGTCCAGAAGAATAACCGCAAAGTGGTGGGCCAATACTTCAGACAGTGCTTTCTCGCCAGAATCCACCTTGTGGATTTCAGCACCCAGCGGCTTTAGTAACTTATCCATTGCCAGCAGGTTTTCCGGGCGGTCATCCACAACCAGAATTTTGACGTTGCTCTTTTTCTCCATACCAAACAATCCCTGTCTTATTCCCAAAAGGTTCCATAGAGTCTGTCAGACGACTGAACTCACAAGCCCAGCTTCCTGTAAATTCTAAGGGTACTACTGATATCTTCGAGATGGTTTCTGATCGGGCTGAACTTCAGGTTCTCCCTTCGCCCGATACAGAGAAACCCCCTCGGGCATAAACTGTCATTAATCAAAGTTAATGCCCTGTCCTGCAACTGTTCATTGAAATAAATCAGTACATTGCGGCACATCACCAAATGCATTTCGCCAAAAACCCCATCCGTCACCAGGTTGTGATTGGCAAACGTTATCCGTTGTGACAAATGGTTGTTGACCTTGATGGAATCATAGAGGCTGACCCAGTAATCACTGAGCTTATTCTTCCCCCCTGAAAGGCGGTAATTGTTTTCATAAAGCTCAATATCTTCCGCTGGATAAATCCCCTTTTTGGCCAGATTCAGAGCATCATCATTGAAGTCCGTAGCGTAAATCTGGCAACGATCCAGTATACCTTCCTCTTCCAACAGGATCGCCATGGAGTAAACTTCCTGACCGGAAGCACACCCTGCATGCCATATTTTGATAAACGGGTAAGTCCTGAGTACAGGAATGACCTCTTCCCGCAAGACTTTAAAAACATCAGGATCCCTGAACATTTCCGTAACCACAACGGAGATACTTTTCACAAACCGGTAAAATGCACGATTATCGTGCAGGAACAGTGGAATCAACTCACTGATCTGATTGATGCCTGCCTGCTCCATGTACTTTTTTACCCGACGGATCATCGATGCCCTGGCATAGTCATGAAAGTCATAGCCATAATGCTTCTTGACAGCGTCCAGCAGTAAGTCGAGTTCCAGTCGTTCCAGGTCAGCTACCGGGCAAGTCTCCATCATCGCAGTAGCCACACCTTCAGCATTTCTGTCAGCCTGGCCATATCCAGCGGTTTGGTCATGTAATCATTGGCTCCTGCCTCAAGGCATTTTGCCTTGTCACCCGCCATGGCCTTGGCGGTCAGGGCTATCACCGGAAGTTCTTTAAACTCATTCATTTGCCGAATAGCGGCGGTGGCTTCGTAACCATCCATAATCGGCATCATAATATCCATTAACACCAGTTCAATGCCGTCTTCTTCCTCAAGCTTGCTGATCGCATTCTTGCCATTGTCAGCGAGCACAACTTCCAGCCCCATGCCCTGAAGGGCTTTGGAAAGGGCAAAGGTATTTCTCAAATCATCATCAACCAGCAGAATCTTGTGCCCATCAAGACGCTTCTCAGACCCGGTCACCGGCTCATCGGGCGTATCATCCACCTGATCCTTATTGACGGTATGCAAGAACAGGCTGACTTCATCCGTTATTCTTTCCATGGCTCTGTCACCTTTCATCACCATGGCATTGGTATACTCCTGCAGCAGGGAGTGCTCAGTCTTATCAACAGGGTGCGCAGTGTGAATGATCACTGAAGGCATTTCAGGCCCCAGCCTGGCTTTCATTTTTTCCAGAAACTCCAGCCCGCCGATATTACCCAACTCCAGATCCATAATCAGGCATTGCCACTGGTGATCAACAAGCCCCTGCTCGGCTTCTTCTACTGTGCTGGCATACCCTACATGGAGCCCTTTTTGCTCCAGCATGCTGCCTACCTGGGATCTTTGCTGTTCATCCAGGTCAAGAATCAATACATCACGAATGTCCTGGCTAATGGCCTGCCCAAGAGTCAAAAACGCCTGATCAATATCGGTAATACTCACGGGTTTTTTCAAATAACCAACAGTGCCAAGGCCGGAAACCGACGCTGGATCCCGTCCCGAAATGATATGTACCGGAATATGTCTGGTCGCATCATCGGCTTTTAGCTGAGCAAGTACCTCCTGCCCATCCATATCCGGTAAGCCCAGATCCAGAATAATGGCCGATGGTTGATGCTGTCGGGCCAGGGCAATGCCCTGCTCTCCCGTTGTCGCATGCAAACAGCCAAAGCGATGTTTACCCGCAAGTTGAGTAAGAATGGTGACAAAGTGAGGATCATCTTCAATAGCCAGCAGTTGATAATCTGACGATTGCGAAGGCTCCGATAACGCCACCACCTCCGGCTCATCATTTCTTTCTGACGGTTGAACAGGCGTCTCTGGATCACCGTCGTCAAAAGACTGATCAAAGACATCTGACACATAGTTTTCTGCCAGTACTGTCTCAGGACCAAGAGAACACACTGGATTAGCCGGCAGGAACAGGGTAAAGACGGTTCCTGCACCTTCCTTACTGTCCAGTTCAATAAAGCCCCCCAGAAGTTCTGCCATCTCTCTGGAGATCGCCAGGCCAAGGCCGGTTCCGCCATATTTTCGGCTGGTAGACCCATCAGCTTGCTGGAATGAGCCAAAAATCGATGCCTGCTTCTCTTTGGGAATCCCAATCCCACTGTCTTTAACAGCAAAACCAATCCATGTATCTTCTGAAAAGCGGCCAGGCCGGGCTTCCATAAACATTCTTACCTGAACACTGCCATCCTCGGTAAACTTGAAAGCATTTGACAGGAAGTTCTTGATAATTTGCATTAGCCGCTGACTGTCAGTGAAAACAGACGTGCTTACCCCTTTTTCTATGCTGACCCGGAACTGGAGGCCCCGACTTTCCGCCAGAGGGTTAAACATGGTTTCAATACTGCCTTTGATCTCATTCAGGGGAGTGTCATCAAGATTGACCGACATCTTGCCCGCTTCGACCTTGGACAGGTCAAGAATGTCATTGATCAGCTCAAGTAACTCTTTACCTCCGTTGTAAATCACCTGAGCAGACTCTACCTGGTCTTCGGTCAGGTTACCTTCGTCGTTTTCTGCCAGCATCTGGGAAAGGAGCAGTAAAGAATTCAATGGCGTACGCAGCTCATGGGACATATTGGCAAGAAACTCGGATTTATATTTACTGGCCCGGGCAAGCTCCTCCGCCTTTTCCGTGATCTTTTTACTGGATAGCTCAATATCCTTATTTTTTCGCTCAATCTCTTCTTTCTGGTGCATCAGCTGTTCGCTGAGCTCTTCCAGTTCAACATTGGATTTCTGCAGCTCATCACTCTGGGCTTTCAGCTCTTCCTCTGACTCTTCCAGAATACCGGCCCGCTTTTCCAGCTCTTCATTAACCGAACGCAGTTCTTCTTGTTGTTCCTTTAATGCCTCCGATTGCTCGGTGGTGGTATCGAGAAGCTGATTTACCCGGGTTCGATACTGGGCAGAGTTAATGGCAATGGCAATACTTTCAATAGAATGTTCAAGAAACAGGCGCTGCTCATCCGTCATTGGGACAAGCCGGGCAAACTCAAATACTCCCTTAAGCTCATTCTCATAGCAAAGGGGCACAATCATAAGATAAGCCGGTCTCACAGAGCCCAGTCCAGACTCAACGTCAATGTAGCCATCGGGTACATTGGCTATCTCAATCGCTTCCCTTTCCAGCGCTGCCTGACCAATCAGCCCTTCACCAATATCAAAACAATGGGCATGCTGATTGCGTTTACTCCAGGCATAAGTTCCCATCAACTGCAGCTGGTTTTTATCATCCTTTACAAACATGGCGCCGGAATGCATATCCAGATAGCGGGCAATATAAGCCACAATGTTATGGCACAGCTCCGCCATCGCCTGCTCACCACGGACACTGTTATGCAACCCGGCCATGCCTTCCTGAAGCCAGTTTTTCCGGGTATTTTCAGCGCTGACGGTACGCAACCTTTCCGTCATCTGGGCAAAACTGCGACTTAGTTCGCTGATCTCATTATTGCCGTTCAGTACAGCCCCTTCGGCATAGTCGCCCGCAGCGACTCGATTGACCCAGCGGGTAATCAGACGGATAGGCTTAACCAGTTGTCGCGTGACAAACAGGGCAATAACGACCACCAGGGCAAAAGTGATGGCGATAAGCACAAAAAGGCGCTTTCGAAAGTCCTGAACTGATGCAAAAGCATGCCGGTGCGTGACTTCTGACAGAATGACCATGGGGGTTCCGGCAATATTGATTGGCAGATATATCCCCAGAACTTCTTCACCATGAATGTAGCTTCGAATATGGTTCAAGCTCGCTTTAGCTGCCCGGCCTAATATGTCCTGCTCGTCCAGACTTAAAGCATCAAGATCTTCTGAAATGGATTCCAGATCATGCTCATGCTCATGCTCTCCATTAGGCTCAAAAACATGACCATCATCTGAAGAGAATATTCCGAAATGGTCTTCCTCTTCTATGAAGCTCCCATCATCCTCAAGATGACTTAACCATAAGTTGATAAGCGGGTTATCATCCGCAAATTTAAGCTGTTCCTGATTTTCAAACCGGGTACCAAAGCGAATTTGACGATCCCTACCGACAAGAAACGACGAGAGGCCGACGTCGGACTCACCTTTATCAAACATCACCTGAATATTCTTCGGGTGAATCTGCACCGCAATAAAACCTACTGCTTGCTGGAAGGAATCCGCCAGCGGCAATATTAAAAAGATGACTTTCTCATTGCCTATGGGCGGGTAGGCAGCAAGGTCAGCATACTTTGGCTGCTGATCATCAAGGCTGTCTTTAACCGCTTGAGAAAAAAACGTATTTTCCAGCTCTGAAGAGAACAGGTTTTTTCCTAAATCACTGTATTCATTCACTGTATAGAGAATATTGCCTGCTGCATCACCCAGAATCACATCGGAGTAATCATAGAATCGCAGGAAATCCACATACTCCATAGCGTACTTTTCGTATATATCCCCGTATTCCCTGGAATTAATAAACGCAGAAACCGGCTGTGTTTTAAAGCCAGGAGCCGTCACCAATTCGGTAATAAATGCTTCGGAAGATGATGCCATAATGAATAAATTGGTTAACACCGTATCAAAGTATTCATTAATGCGTTGAGTTAATTGAAAATTTACAGATGAAAGCTGATCATAACGATCTTTAACAATGGCTTCTTTTCCGGTCTTGTACTCATTCAGCCCAACAATCACAACCGGCCCAATGGATAAAACAATAAACCAGAGAAAAAGTGTGAGTGCCAGGCCACCCGTCTTTCGCTGACTGTTTTCACTGGGTGATTCTGAACTCATGGTTTAATCTCTGTACTTTAATCCAAGGGTGGAATCTGGAACTTTCCCATCTCCTATTCATCGTTAAATTGCGGAAAAAAATTAGGGGCAATCCGATAGGAACCCAAGAAAAATCCAATACAGAGTTGGCTGTTGTCAGTGGCGATAAATGTTTGTAAGGTGTTGCGGGCTGGTCACGACAGGAGCCATACGGAATCGCCGGAAATGGCAAGGATAAACTATTGCTTCAGGATGCCTTAACCCGGATCCAGAGATATGGACCCGGATTCAGCAGTGGCTCAGTTTTTTTCTCTTAACCCATAATTCTTGAACTTGCCCAGAACCACGCCGATTTCTTCATCAGAGAGCGTTGGGATTGTTAGCCCTGTTTGCAGCAAGTTGACGTACAACTTTGACAAGGTTTCAACTTCTTCTGCCAGCCATATTGCTTTACCCAGAGTTTCTCCGGCAGCGGTCATGCCGTGGTGTTGCATCAGGATTGCATTTCTCTCAGTGAATCCTGTGGCAACATAATCGGACAGTTCAGGGGTGCCATAGGTAGCATAGGGAACACAGGGAATGTCTTTCCCGCCTGCAGCCGCAATCATATAGTGAATCGCTGGAATGCCCTTATTCAAAATGGACAGGGCGGTGCTGAATTGAGCGTGGTTATGCACCACCGCGTTCATGTCCGCCCGAGTCTGATAAATGATCTGATGGAAGCGCCACTCGCTTGAAGGAACTTTGCCATCTTCGTAAGTGCCGTCATTGTCAACAAAGACAATATCATTTTCTTCCATCTGATCGTAGGCGATGCCGGAAGGGGTAATCAGCATTCCGTTCTCATAGCGGCAACTGATGTTACCTGCAGTTCCCTGATTCAGACCTGAGCGGTTCATCTCCTGACAGGCTGCAATTATTTTTCCGGACAGATCGTTTCTGATGCTCATGCGTGGTAGCTCCTCGCTGTAATAATGGTCAGTACAACGCCATGGCAATAGCTAATGGCTGCTATACCGACATGACCGTTTATGACCGAATCAATATAAAATATACGATATTTTTTTTGCTATCTTCAATAAAAATATTTTCCCACATGGATTTCCTGGCTCCACACACTCCTTTATGAATAAAGACTTTCATCAAGTCTTTATTCATCAGCCAGAGCATTTTTTGATATAAATCAATGATGACCGATTATGACCGTTTTAAGATAATGAGCATTGATGAGGTTTTGATGTGAATGATGTGAATGGTGTGAACAAAGAGCTGGGCAATCGCCTTCGGGATATTGTGAACCGGGTTGATCACTCTGGTTCCATCAGTGTAAAAAACCTGGCGCAGCAATTTGATGTCTCTGTCGAAACCATGCGCAGAGATCTGCGGGCACTGGAAGAGAAGGGCCTGTTGCGTCGTCAACATGGTAGTGCACTTTCTCTGGCGGGTGATGACGTTGGCCTGGCATTTGGGCAGAGAGCCGATGAGCAGGCGACAGAAAAAAACGCTATTGCGCAGAAAGCCGTGAGCATGATTCGGGCTGGAGATACCATCATGCTCGATGCCAGCTCAAGCAGCTGGTACCTGGCAAAAGCGCTGCCTGATATGAAATTAACCGTGATCACTAACTCAATGCGGGTTGCTTTTGAGCTGGTTTCGCGATCAAGGATTAAGACGCTCACCGTCGGTGGAGAGTACTCAGAAAAGTATGGTGCTTTTTTGGGGCCGCTCGCAACAGCACAGGTCAGTCACTTTGGTGCAGAGATTCTGTTTTTTTCCTGCACTGGCTTTCAGGAAGAATCAGGCGCCTGGGAGAGCAACGAAGCCAACGCTGCTATCAAGCAGGCAATGCTCAGATGTGCAGGAAGGAGTGTGTTGTTGTGTGATTCTTCAAAGGTTGGAAAATCCGGTTTGATCCGCCTTTGCAGGACCGATGATCTTGATCGGGTTATTAGTGAATAAGAGCTCCAACCTCTTTTATACGACACAAATTATGTGTTCGGAGTAATTATGGCGCAAGACGTTGTTATTGTACTGGATTGTGGAGCTACCAACGTAAGGGCTGTTGCCGTAGACACCGGTGGGCATGTAGTTGCCAAGTCTTCCAGAGCCAATGAGACCAGGCCTGCTGCAGAGAATCCATCGTGGCATGTCTGGCCCCTGGAATGCATCTTTGACAAGTTCAGCCTTTGTTGTCGGGAAGTTCTGCAAACAGTGAGCCCCGAACGGGTGAAGGGCATTACAGTCACGACCTTCGGGGTGGATGGCGGGTTGGTCAATACCGCTGGCGAGTTGATTTACCCGGTAATCAGCTGGAAATGTCCACGTACGGTTGTTTCCATGCAGCGACTCATGGAATATTTTGACCCTGATAAAGTGGCGCTGGACTCTGGTGTCGGGCATTTCGCCTTCAATACCCTGAACAAGCTGATCTGGTTCAAAGAGAACCGGCCGGAATTGCTTGCTGATGCCCACGGCTGGATGTTTATCAGTTCGCTATTTACTCACAAACTCACTGGTCGTATGACCAATGATGCCACTATGGCTGGAACTGCCCAGCTTACCGACCTGGAATCACAGACTTTTAACGAAAAGATCCTTTCTGTATTAGGCCTTGATAGCCATTTCTTTCCGGAACTCGTCCAGGCAGGTGAATTGATCGGAGCATTACTGCCGGAACCTGCCGACAGGCTTGGGCTGCCAGCAGGCATTCCCGTTATCTCCGCTGGTCATGATACTCAGTTCGCAGTGTATGGCTCTGGTGCCAGCGAAGGGCAGCCCGTTCTATCCTCCGGTACGTGGGAAATCCTGATGGCGAGATCCTCAAGTATTGGTTCGTTGTCGTCAGACATCTTTGAAGCCGGATTTACCTGTGAATGGGATGCTCACAAGGGCTTCTACAATCCTGGCATTCAGTGGTTGGCATCAGGTGTACTGGAATGGATTGGCAGACAGTTCTATGCAGAACTTGAAGGCTCCAAAAAATATACCTGCATGATCAGCGAGGCTAATGACGTACCGCCCGGATGCAATGGAGTGAGTTTTAACCCCGACTTTCTGATCGGTCGTGATGGTAAGTCTGATGGAGCTATCAGTGGGCTCACTCTTAACGCTAATCGCGGTGTCATTTACCGGGCAGCCCTTGAGGGGCTATGTGCCAGGCTAAAAGTCAGTCTAAAACAGCTGGAAGATGTTGGCGGTTTTACAACGTCTGAATTAATTCTTGTTGGCGGCGGTTCCCAAAACACACTTTGGAATCAGCTCAAAGCCAATACACTGCAACTGCCTGTCAAGGTGCTGAAAGAGTCAGAAACAACAGTATTAGGTGCTTCGATGTTTGCCATGGCAGGAGCGGGTTTATTTGAGAGCCCTGAAGCGGCTCGAACGGCATTTGATATTCAGTACGATACTATTTTTCCGGACTGTTAATTTTCCAGACTGATAGCTTTCCGATTGATAAGTGTATTGCAAAGAAGCGGTATAGGAGAAAACGACATGCTGAAGGGAATATCTCCATTGATATCACCGGAGCTGTTAAAAGTGATGGCGGAAATGGGCCACGGTGATGAATTACTGATTGCTGATGCACATTTTCCCGGTCACACCTTGAGTAACCAGGTTATCCGGGCTGACGGCATTCCGGCAGATCAACTGTTGAAAGCCATTATTCCCCTGTTTGAACTCGACGCTTATGCGCCGCCACTCATCATGATGAGTCCCAGCGAAGGCGATGAGCTGGATCCGGGTGTTGAGCGCAGGTATCGAGAGGCGCTTTTTGGTGAAGAATCCGGACTTGATATATGTCGCGAAGAGCGGTTTGCATTTTATCAAAGAGCGCAGAAGGCATTCGCTGTAGTAATGAGCGGAGAAGTCGCCAAGTACGGCAACATAATTTTGAAAAAGGGTGTAACACCTGTCCATTAATAGTAGGAGTCGTTCATTATGAGTTTCGCATTAAATATGCCCAGGCTTAGCCTTGCCGGTCCAGGTGCCGTTGCCGATGCGGTAGCACATCTGAAACAGCAACCCGTAAAAAAAGCCCTGATAGTTACGGACAAAACCCTGATGGAACTGGGTGTTCTGAACGGGTTACTGGCCGAACTGGACAAGGCTGGCGTCTCGTCTTACCTGTTCGATGGTGTGACGCCAAACCCGACGGCCAATCTGGTGCGCAAAGGGGTTGAGATTTATCAGCGTGAAGGTTGTGACTGCTTCATTGCTGTGGGTGGCGGAAGCCCCGTCGATGCGGCAAAAGCGATTCGTATTATGGCCAGCAATGATGGGGATATCTGCGATTACAACGGCATTGGCAAAGTGCAAAATCACGGTGCTTATTTTATTGCCATCAATACCACTGCCGGTACAGCAGCAGAAATGACGTCCAATTCAGTCATTACTGACGAAGACAATAAAGTCAAAATGGTGATCATTGACCCTAAACAAATTCCAGATATTGCCGTAAACGACCCGGAACTGATGGTTGGCCTACCCGCCTCTGTGACCGCAGCGACCGGAATGGATGCGCTGACTCATGCTATCGAAGCATACGTTACTGTTGGAGCGTACACTTTGACCGATCATAGTGCGCTGGAATCCATTCGCATTATCAGTCAGTGGTTACCTGTTGCTGTTGAGCAGGGTGAAAATCTGTTAGCGCGGGAAAAAATGGCCTGTGCCCAGTTTTTGGCCGGTATGGCTTTCAACAGTGCTGGTCTTGGTTTAGTGCATGCAATGGCGCATCAGCCAGGTGCTACCCATGACCTGCCCCATGGTGTTTGTAATGCCATCTTACTACCTCATATCTGTGCCTTTAATGCTGCTGAATACCCGGAAAAATTCCGGGCTGTTGCTGAAGCCATGGGAGGAGATACGTCACGTCTTAATGATGTGCAGGCTGCCGAATTGGCGGTTTCCCTGATTCAGAAATTGTCGGTGCAGGTTGGCATCCCCTCTGGTTTTGCCGAGCTCGGTGTTGGGGAAGATGCCATTGAGTGCTGGATTGAAAAAGCCCTGAATGACCCTTGCTATGGCGGTAACCCCAGAGCAGCTTCTGCTGAAAATGTTCGGGAACTTTACCTGCAGGCGTTCTGACCAGAGTCGCCATATTGAACGTGTCGGTTAAAACAAAGATCTGCCTTTCATGGGAAGGCGGATCTTTTTTTAGGGTTTAGAGAGCGACTGTCTTTCAATCACATTGGGTTGAATAATATGCAGTTTCCTTTCCGTGTCTTCGTTATTGATCAACTGTTTCATTAGTTTCAGGGCTAATTCTGACAAGGCTGTGGTATCCTGCTTCATGGCAACCACCGGGTTCGGGCAAAACTCCAGCATGGGATGGTTGTCGAATGAGCCAATCACCATGCCAGGGTTAACTTCTCCGAATGTCTCACGAAGATACTCCATTGCACCTTCAAGAATAGGCAGAGAGACCGTAACTATGCCGAGCGGTGCCCTTCCCAGCCGCTGACACAGTTGCTGCATAATCAGGTAGCCATTAATGCGCTCATTCTTCCCATGAATGATGATTTCGTTATCGGTTAACTTAAAACCATTGCTGCCCAGCCCAACGACCACCCCTTTCAGTCGCGCCTGAACCGATGGCAGAGAAATACCGGCTCCTAAAAAGAACAGTTCACTGGTCATACCAGCCAGTTTTTTACCAATGTTTACCCCACCTTTAAAGTTGTCTGTAGCCACCGCCGGTAAGTCGGATGTACCAAAATCCCGGTCCAGAACAACAATCGGCTTATTGTCCCGATTGCTGCCAATAATCTTTTGGCGATCGGCTGAGGAGGGCGTCACAAATAACCCGTCAATACCTCTTGCCATCAGGTTTTTTATGACATTTTCTTCAGTTTCTTCATCGTCACCGCTACAAGCTGTAATCAACTGATAGCCTGCTGCACGACAACCAGCCTCAAGCGTTTCTGTCAGGATAGCGAAGAAGGGGTTGGTAAGACTGGGAATGACCAATCCGATGGTCTGCGTCTGTTTTAGTTTCAGGTTGCGGGCTGTCTGATTAATGACATAGCCATGCTGTTTAATGATGCCCTGAATTTTATCGCGGGTTTTCTCGCTGATCCTGTATTTTTTGTCCTGACCATTAATAACAAGTCTTACAGAAGTCACGGACACTCCTGCCAGATCTGCTATTTCATCAACTGTCTTAGCCATAAGAAGTCACACACTATTTCAATTACCGGGGCAACTGCGTTAATTCTTGTTACAAGTAGTCAATCAGTAGCTTAAATGAAGATCATTATAATCGGCTACTACGAGTTAGCAGTCTTTAATACAAACCCCTGAGATGTTGATCTGTATCAATCCTGACAATAATCAACACAAAAGAGCACTTGAATAGATAAATTCTGGTAGATAAGATTCCTGCTAACTCGTATTAGCTACGTTTGGAAAAATAATATGCAGCACCTGTACATTGGGGTTGATATTGGATCTGGTAGTGCCAGGGCAGCGTTGTTCACCGCTACCGGGCAAAGGTTGGCTCTGGCAGTCAGCCCAATTAAACAGTTTCGTCCAGCACCGGATTTTGTCGAACAATCGTCGTCTGATATCTGGGCGCAGGTTTGTAAGGTCGTTAACTCTGTCATCCGCGAGTCCGGTGTAAAGCCTGAACAGGTCAGGGGTATTGGCTTTGATGCTACCTGCTCACTGGTTTCGATCGATGGTAATGACCAGCCTGTAAGTGTCTCTCCAACCGGTGCGGATAACCAGAACATTATCATGTGGATGGATCACCGTGCGATGGCTGAAGCGGCTGAGATCAACCAGACAGGCAGTGAAGTATTGCAGTATGTCGGTGGTGAAGTCAGCCCGGAAATGGAGCTGCCAAAGCTGAAATGGCTGAAAAATCATCTGCCTGAGCAATACCAGCGTGCCGCTAAATTCTTTGATCTGGCGGATTACCTGGTGTATCGCGCCAGTGGTAAAGATATTCGCAGTGTCTGCACAAAAGTATGCAAGTGGACCTACCTGGCACACAAGAAAAGCTGGGATATCCCCTTGCTTGAACAACTGGGACTGGGCGATCTGATCACAGGAGAAAAAATAGGTGATCAGATCGTCGATCTGGGGTCGCCTGCGGGCCAGTTAACCGATGTAGCCGCCGCTGAACTGGGCCTGACCACCAAGACGACTGTTGCCGTAGGTATCATTGACGCACACGCAGGAGGTGTCGGCGTTATTGGTGATAAGCCGGAATCAACCCTGGCGATCATAGGCGGAACGTCTTCATGTCATATGGCAGTCAGCCAGGAGCCTGTTTTTGTCAATGGTGTCTGGGGACCTTACTGGGGAGCAATGGTGCCTGGCACCTGGCTGAGTGAAGGAGGACAATCCGCTGCTGGCTCCCTGATTGATCATGTCATTAAAGACAGTGCCTTTTATCCTGAACTGATGCAAATGGCTGAAGAACAGGTACGAAGCCATTATGACATTCTGAATGAAGAAGTCAGGCGCCTGGAAGATGAAGACCCACACTTTATGGCTAATTTCCATCTGCTGGGTTATCACCACGGTAACCGCTCACCAAGGGCAAATCCACATTTGAAAGGTATGGTGTCTGGCCTTTCAATGAATAAAAACCTGAGTGAACTGGCCCGGATTTACCTGGCTGCCATTCAGTCGGTGTCTTACGGCACCCGTCATATAATTGAGGCCATGAACAGTGCCGGTCATCAGATTACCCGCATCCATATGTGTGGTGGTGGCACCAAGAATCCGCTGTGGCTCAGGGAACATGCGAATGTTACCGGTTGCGAGATTGTTCTGGGCGCAGAAGAAGAAGCCGTTCTTCTGGGGTCTGCCATGCTGGCTGCAACCGCCTGCGGCGACTTCTCTGACCTGAAAGCAGCCATGGCAGCCATGTCATCAAAAGGACAGGTGATCGAGCCTGATAGCAGCACCAAAGCATTCCACGATGCCAAGTACAGGGTCTTCCATGAGATGTATGAAGACCAGATGAAGTACCAGACAATGATGAACAACTATTAATAGTAACTTTTATTAACACCAACTTTTTAACGCAACCAGCCATAAAAAACAGAAGCCCGGAATATCGGGCTGATCGGGAGTATATTATGACCTCTTTAAAACTCAATCTGCCAGAAACCAGGGTGCGCCAGTCACTCGGTGAAAAAGAAGTGTTTGTTATCGCCAATGGCGATCTGCGCGATACGGCAAACAAAAACTGTTGGGAAGTTCAGCATCAATTCGAGGGTAAACTCGAAGCTGCCCTGAAAGAAAAGTTTGGCTTCAGTGTTCGCCGTGCTCATCCGGTCAAGGAAGATCAGGGACATGGTTTCATCAGCAACCAGCGTGAAGGTTCTGATGTTATGGCGTCCATTGACCCGCAAGCCCCTCTGATTGTGTTAATGACCGCATGGCAGTACTCGCACCATTTGGCACCGTCACTGGTTCATCATCAGGGTCCGGTATTATTACTGGCTAACTTCGATGGCACCTGGCCCGGCCTGGTGGGCGCCCTGTGTATGGCAGGCACCCTGAATAGCCTGGGACGCGAGCACAGCCGCCTGTGGTCAGAAAAGTTTGATGATGATTTTTTCTATGCGGGTCTGCAATCCTGGCTGGAAAGCGGCAAGATTGAACACGACACCTCTTACCTGAAGGAAGTTACCAAAGACCATTCCGTAATGGCAACTGAAGCAGGAAAAATCGGTCAGCAAGTGGGGCAGTATATTCTGGAAAACAAAGAGATCATGGGATTGTTCGACATGTTCTGCATGGGCATGATGAATGGTGTATTCCCACAGGAGTCTCTGGCTAAGATCGGCATGCCAATTGAAGCTCTGTCCCAGTCTGCATTGTTGTACGAAATGAGTCTGGTGTCTCAGGAAGAGCGTGCAGAGTGCCTGCAGTTCTACATTGATCGTGGAATGGACTTCCAGTTTGGCACCGATGGTGCAACAGAGCTGACCCGTGAACAGGTTCTGGAACAATGCGCCATGATGATCGCCATGGCCCGTATCACCGAGCGTTTTGGTCTGACCAGTGTGGGCGTCCAATATCAGCAAGGTTTGAAAGACAGCTGTGCCGCTTCTGATTTTGCCGAAGGTGCCATAGGTTCTTCAGAACGTTTTCCGATCAAAGGTGAAAAAGGCGACATCATTCGTGAAGGCAAGCCCATCCCCTGTATCAATGAAGTAGACATGGGGACTGCAATCCCCCAAACCATGCTGTTCCGACTACTGGACAGCCTGGGCCTGCCGAGCGAAACGACACTGCACGATATTCGTTGGGGCAGTGAGTTTGAAGGCACGTTCTACTGGGACTTTGAAATTTCCGGCTCGGTTCCTTTTGAGCACATTAAAGGCGGCATTGCGGGCGCCAAAGGTTTCCGTCAGCCTGCCATGTACTTCCCTCTGGGCGGTTCCAGCATTGGTGGTCAGTGCAAGGCAGGTACTTTCGTATGGGCTCGCGCTCATTATGAAGGCACTGACGTTCATATGCATATCGGTACCGGTACAGCTTTCGAACTGCCTCAGGAAGAGTTCCAGCGTCGTTTGGATAACACTACCCGTGAATGGCCTCTGATGAATTGTGTTCTGGATGGTGTTGGTCGTGACGACCTGATGGCCGGTCATCAGAGTAACCACATCTCCGTGGCTTATGTACCTGAGGAAAACCTGAAAGAAGTGGTCCAGGCATTTATTGCTCAAGCCCTGACTCAGAACATGCGTGTTCATGTCGCTGGCAATATCGACATCTAATCTCACTGCGTGACAGCGACAGCTGTCACGCACCCTGTCTTCCCTCCCGATAAGAATTCCCTTGACTTATGAATCAGCTGGAACAATTAAAAACCATTACCAAAGTAGTGGCTGATACTGGCGATATTGAGGCCATTAAACGCTACCAGCCATTGGATGCGACCACCAACCCTTCCCTGATTTTGAAAGCAGCCACTCTGCCTCAATATAATGAGCTGTTAACCGATGCCTTGAAGTGCGCTCGCCATTATTCTGACAGTAAAGCAGATCAGGCTGCCTACGCCTGTGACTATCTGGCTGTTGGCATTGGCAAAGAGATACAGGGCGTAGTTCCCGGCTTTATTTCAACAGAAGTTGATGCCCGACTGTCGTTTGATACAGAGGCAACCGTCGCTAAAGCTCGCGATCTTTTAGCTTTATACCAACAGGCAGGTGCGGACACATCCCGCGTATTAATAAAGATTGCGTCTACCTGGGAAGGAATCAAAGCGGCTGAAATTCTGGAAAGAGAAGGTGTTCGCTGTAATCTGACCCTGTTGTTCAGTTTTGCCCAGGCAAAAGCCTGCGCTGAAGCTGGTGTATATCTTATTTCACCTTTTGTTGGACGTATTCTGGACTGGTACAAAAAGAGTACCGGAAAAGAACACTATTCTCCGGCAGAAGACCCCGGTGTTCTTTCTGTGACGGATATTTACAACTATTACAAACAGCACGATTACAAGACCGTCGTGATGGGAGCCAGCTTTCGTAACATTGATGAGATTCGCCAGCTGGCGGGGTGTGACTGTCTGACCATTAGTCCGGATCTTCTGGATGAGCTGGAGCAGTGTAGCGACTCCCTGGAGCAAAAACTTTTTGCAAGCAAACCAGTCCGTGAGATTGACAACACAGTGCTCGATGAAGCGTCATTCCGCTGGGCGATGAATGAAAACCCAATGGCAACTGAAAAACTGGCAGAAGGTATTCGAAACTTTGCTATTGATCAGGAAAAGCTGGAAACACTCATCGCTCAAAAGCTGTAACTCATAGCCCTACCTAAGCAAACCTGACCTTTTCAGCCTGGAAAGGTCAACCTCCAAATTCATCATTTAATTTCAGACAAAGAAAAACAGTAAACCACTGACAAACACTAATCCTACCCCGGCTGCCGTTGAGCAAGCCTGGTTGGGCCATCCGGGTGCGCGGGGATATTGCTGTTTAATAGACGTGAAAAAATTCCCCATACCTGACAGTTTTTTTTGTGATCATATGCTTGTGAAAAATGGCCACGGGTGTGAACAAATGTTGACCTGCATCAGGATTTTCAAAACAGAAATTACCTAACATACAGCTAACACGAATTAGCTTTGATAAAAAAGTATCAAATAAACCCTTTCTCGAGGATTTTAACAGGACATGGTTACTAATAACGGATCTGGATTTAATGGTCTGAATATGTCCCTGAGCAATCTCAGCCTGCTCTCTGACGCGCGTTCAAGAAGTATTTCTGCGGAAAACCCAAACGGTGAACCCGGTAAAGGAGGTATGGGAACCACCGGATTTGCAGAAAGACAGGCGAGTGAACTGGGAGAGGGCTGGAAAGTCAACCCTGCCATCAACATAAAACCCGGTGAAACAGTGGTTCTCGCAGATATTAAGGATATGGGTAATATCCAGAGTATGTGGATAACAGGCATGGTTTCCCGTGAGTTAATTATTCGCATTTACTGGGATAATCAGGAGCATCCCTCTGTAGAAGTACCGTTTCCTGATTTCTTTGCTTATGGCTGGTGTGACAATATTGATGAGCTGGTAGGCGGGTCTTTTCAACCTCTGGTATCTTTACCGGTTAGCGTCTTGCCAAAAAATGCATTCAATTGTTTCTGGAGTATGCCGTTCCGTGAACGTTGTTACATGACTATTGAAAATATTGGTGATCAGGAACGCTGCCTCTACTACCAGATTAATTATCAATTGACAGATATTCCTGAAAATTGTGCTTACTTTCATGCCAGTTTCCGTCGAACAAACCCGGTTCCGTTTAAAGGTGTTCACACCATTATTGATGGTATAGAAGGTGAAGGGCATTACATAGGCACCGCAATGTGCGTTGGCCTCAATGGGGCCGGTGGATGGTGGGGAGAGGGTGAAGTCAAATTTTACATTGATGAAGATGACGAGTTTCCAACCATTTGCGGTACAGGTACTGAAGATTATTTCCTTGGCGCATTCAATTGGGAGGTAGACGACAAATACGCAGCCTATAACTCCCCTTATGGTGGAATGGCCCAGGTTATTGAGCCAGACGGTTTATATAGATCCCAGCCACGGTTCTCAATGTATCGCTGGCATATCCAGGACCCAATTCGATTTAAATCAAATTTAAAAGTTACTGTTCAGGATCTTGGCTGGAAAAACTTCAATGCCAAAAAGTTCGATCATGTGCCTGATCGCAGATACCTGCCAAGACAAGATGATATAGCCACCGTTTCTTTCTGGTATCAAACGCTGCCGACCGCAAAATTAAAACCATTACCAGACTGGGATGGACTGCAAACTCATTGATCTCACTAAATCCAATGAATAACTTGTAGATTTCTATAGGTTATTCATTGATTGCTAACAGCATCAGGAGCCTGTCGGACTTAAGACTGTCCTACTGCGGTTGCGATAAATTGGTTTAAAAAATCGGAAAAAGTGGAAGTAAAATGGAACAGACTCTCAAAGCTGGTCAGGTCAGCTCGCCAGGTTATACGCCTGTCGTGGGTTTAAAAGAAAAAATTGGTTACGGTCTGGGTGACACTGCAGGTAACTTTGTTTATACCTCAGCCTTACTACTACTGGGCTTTTTCTATACAGAAATATATGGATTAAACCCGACAACTGTAGCTAGTATTTTTCTATTTGTTCGTATTATCGACGCAATCACTGACCCAATAATGGGAGCTATAGTTGATAGAACCAATACACGCTGGGGTAAATATCGTCCATACCTTTTGTTCCTTTCTGTTCCTTATGCTGTGTCCAGTGTTCTGGTATTTACTGTTCCGGATTTAGGGCCTCAGGCCAAAGTCATTTATGCTTACGTCACTTACTCCGTTCTCATGGTTCTGTTCACTGCTACCAATATCCCCTACGGAGCCATGACGGGGGTTATGACCAGCAATCCTGAAGAACGGGCTTCGATAAATTCGACCCGGTTTATGTTTGCAACAGGTGGTGGTCTGTTAATCACATCCATTGCACTGCCAATGACTGAAATTCTTGCTGATAATCCTGCTGACGGTTATCGAAATGCCATGACGATTATGGCCGTCCTCTCAGTTGCACTGTTCCTGTTTTGTTTTTCAACAACAAAAGAGCGGGTACAACCTGTCAAGGCAGAAAAAACAAGCTTTATTTCAGATTTGTCCATTATCCTTAAGAATGATCAATTCCTCTGGGTGGCTTTAGCTACTATTGTGATGGTAACCACCCAAACCGTTAAAAATACCATGCAGATGTATTACATCACTGCGTATGTTGAAAATGCTGCAGCAATGACGGCACTTTTCCTGTCCATTTGGATGGTTGGCGGTATGATTGGTGCCCAAATGGCTACCAAAGTACTCGACAGGATGTGTAAGAAGCAAGCTTATATTACTCTCCTGTTTGTTTGCGCCGCTATGTCCGCAGTGTCTTATATCGCTGGCAACAATAATATAGCATTAATCATGGCCATTCAGTTCCTGGTTGGTTTCTTTAATCAGATGATTGCACCTATCTGGTTTACCTTCACAGCTGACGCTACTGATTATGGCGAGCTTAAATTCCGTCGTCGTATTGATGGTCTTTCAGTTTCCTTTACTATCTTCTCTCTTAAAATTGGCCTGTCTGTGGGTGGCGCTATCGCAATGGCATTGCTGGGAAGTTATGGTTATGTCAGTGGTGGAACCGAACAATCACCTGAAGCTATTAGCGGCATCCTTACTGTATTCTCAATTGTTCCTGCTATTGGATTTCTGCTGACAGCATTGGTGGTTTCTCAATTCAAAATGAACAGCAAGACTATTGCTGAAACTGCAGATAAATTGAAACAAATTCGTGCAAAGGAGGCATGATAAAAAATCATTCAAGCCTGATTATGACGGTGCATACCTTCTCACCAGTGTAGTCAGGCTTTCACTCAGATTGCCAGGTAACGGAAGGTTTGGGTCTTCCTTCCTTAAAGGCTTGTTATTGTTGACCTTAATCAATTGAGCGGTAATTACTGCTGCATTATTATCCTCTTTTAAAAAAATACCTCAGGGGTATACTGGATGAAATATAAACACTATTTTCTATCTTTATTTGCTGTTGTTCCGGCAATAGCTTTTTCTGAAATCAACATTTATGTATCACCATCAGGCAATGATAGTGTGGGCAATGGTACAGAGGTTTCTCAACCGTTAAAAACGCTAACCAGAGCCGCTCAGGAAGTTCGGTCGCTTTTGCCGTCCGCAAAGGAAAATATAAATGTCGTGCTGGAGGATGGCGTTTATAGATTATCATCCCCCCTCGTATTCACCGCTGCTGATTCCGGTAATGATTCGGTAAAAGTGACTTACAAAGCCAGAAACAAAGGCAAGGCAAACATTAGTGGAGGCATCGAAGTCAAGGGTTGGGTTGATGTTAACGGCGACGGTATATGGGAAGCCCCGGTTCCAGCAGGAGCCGAATCAAGGCAATTATTTGTTAATGGCAAATTAGCGACAAGAGCGAGAAGTACTGATGGTAAAGGGTGGTCCAGAGATGGTGGAGACGGGTATTATTCCGCGCCACCCTATGTAGCTTCTCTCTCTAACATTCAGGATGTTGAAATCATCGTTCAGTTCAAGTGGAAACAATATCGTGGAAAAATTGATTCCATTAATGGCAACAGAGTCAAAATGAACCAGACTTTTTGGGATTTGGCAACAATTGGACCTTTTGGAATCGTTGAAGACTATGCAAGGCATGTCAGTTGGATAGAAAATGCCAAAGAACTGCTCGATGAGGAAAATGAATGGTATCTGGATAGTGCCAACGGCAAACTGTATTACAAGCCTGAAAGTAATGTTAATATCCATAGCGCTACCATTATTCTTCCTGTGTCAGAAAGTCTTATTAGCCTTGATGGAGCCTCAAACTTGAATTTTGATGGCATAACATTTTCTGATACCACGTGGAATCAACCCAGTGGAGATACTGGTTATATCAGTATTCAGTCTGGTTCTTTGTTGATAGATTCTGACTACAAAACAATAGAAGATGGATTTGAAGCATTAACTGAGATGCCAGGTGGTATCAATTCTGTTAATTCATCTAACATCTTGTTCAGTAACAACACATTTACCCGTATAGGCTCAACAGGCATTTACTTCGGTAGTGGCAGCAAAGAAAATGTGATATTCAACAACACATTTGATGAAATATCGGGCAGTGCTATTGTTTTAGGTGATATGCAAGACCACCACGCATCACCATCGAGATTAACCAAAAATAATCTCATTGATAACAATACCATTCGAAATATCGGTCTTGATTATCTGGATACTGCAGCCATCAAGTTTACTTACACGGATAAAACCGTTGTTGTAAACAATACGATAGAAAATGTTGGATATACAGGAATATCCATGGGGTGGGGCTGGACACGCTACGATGTAGAGCCAACATCTTTCCCTAAGGATTTTGCCAACAAAGGCTATAACTCACCGACAGTTGTCAAAAACAATATTGTTTTCAGAAATAAAATCAGTAAATTTGCCATTCGTCTTGGTGATGCAGGCGGTGTCTACAACCTTGGAGCCTCTCCCAAAGGCCGAATTGTTGAAAACCTGATTTTTGATACTCAACCACCTAAGGAGGGATCCAGCTGGATTAATTCGGTCTATCTGGATAATGGAAGCAGAGGTTTGCAGGTAGACAGAAACGGAGGCTACCAAGTCTCTGATGATGATCCCCGTAATCATGGGATCCACTATAATCCGGGACGCACTAATATTGGAAATATTTACAACACCATTGGCTCCAATACCCTATTTGATGGTGGTAAAGGATCGGCTGATGATATGCCAGACTATTTAATGGCTGCCGGAGCAGATCCTCTGATAACCTCTCCCCGGACCATTAAAGAAATAGAAGCCCTGCTTCCGCCTGAGCTTGTAGATGTTCCTGATGCTGAAATGCCGAAAAATGGCATGTTGGTAGGGTATGAAGCATCAGCGACCAGTAACAGCAATAACGCAACCAATATTATTGATGGGAATGTACAGACTTACTGGGCAGCGGGTTATCAAGTTAATACGGGTGAGATTATCATTGATACCGAAAATAAGGATAACCTCTTTACCGGATTCGTCATCGCCTTTGGTGAAGTGATTGATGGAAAAGAGGTTTATCATCGCCATGGAAGATCGTTTACGATTGAATCCTCTGATGATCGGGAAAACTGGACTGTTCTTGTGGATCATTCAAAAACGGCATCCAGCAAGCGGGCTATTTTTGCCAACTACATTGACCCAACCAATGCGCGATACCTCAAAATAACCGCTCAGAAGAAATCAGGAAGTGATAATCTCGGAATATTACGATTTAAGGCGTATGGTTCCAAAGGACTGTCACAATCCAATGGTTAGAATATTGCAGTTAATGGAATTGCTTCCCAATCATCAACACTGTTTGGAAGGTAGCTGTTTGCTGAAACCATATTGACCCTTGATTTCCAGGGGCTGCAAGCGCATGTACTTTTGTTTTATATGGCTGCAGCCCTTGGTAATCGCGAACATAGGATGGGATCACCAAATAGTTATATTGAAAGAGTGGCTTTACTTGCAATTGACGGAAACAGAAGTGGTTCATGGAGTGAAGATTCTGTTACTCACACGGATCAGGATTCACAACCATTCTGGACTTTGGATCTGAAGGATAGCCGGATGACTATTGAATCAGTACTCCAAGGGTAACCAGTGAACCTGCCAAAACACTCAGTGAGCTTGCTAACATCACTACTTCCGGAGTGGTCAACTTATCGTATTCAGGTTTCATAATGTACTTCCTGTACTGCTCTTTTAGTTACACAAAAGTATAGTACTAAGGGCTTGGCCAGTTATTGGTTGATTTCAAAGAAATAAATAAAAAACAATTTGTTAACCCTTTAAAAATCCGGAAAAAAATACCTCGATCAACCTCCGAGATAAGCCTCCTGAACAGACTCATTCACTAACAGAGCCTGTCCGGAGTCATGGAGTACAATCTTCCCATTTTCAAGAACATAGCCTCGATCTGCCAGTTTAAGTGCCTGGTTGGCATTTTGCTCCACCAGAAAGATCGTCATCCCTTTATTCCTGAGCTTTGCGATAATGTCAAAAATCTGCTGAATCACGATGGGAGCCAGACCCAGTGAAGGCTCATCCAGCAGTAATAGCCTGGGCTTACTCATCAGTGCCCTCGCGATGGCCAGCATCTGCTGCTCCCCTCCGGACATGGTTCCTGCCCGCTGGTGCAGGCGCTCCTCAAGACGTGGAAACAGCTCAAGAACGTGTTTATAAATCTGTCGATAATCCTGCTCATCCGTGAAAAAGCCCCCCATACTGAGATTCTCTTCCACGGTAAGCCGGGAGAAGACTCGTCGACCTTCCGGCACCAGGGCAATACCGGAGCGCATGATATCCGCCGTATCTTCCCGGGTAATTTCCCGCCCGCCGTAAAAGATCTGCCCACTGCTTGCCCGTGGATCACCACACAGTGTCATCAGCAGAGAGGTCTTTCCCGCACCATTGGCACCAATTAACGTTACAATTTCACCAGTTCGGATCTCCACACTCACATCATCCAGCGCCTGAATCTGACCATAAAAGGTGGAGACATGCTCAAGGCTTAGCAGTGGTTTGTCGTTATTCATACTCAGGATTCCCCTAAATAAGCCTTGATCACTTCAGGATGGTTACGCACCGCTTCCGGTGTTCCGGATGCCAGGGGCCTCCCCTGGTTAATAACGTAGATCCGGTCCGAGATTTCCATCACCAGTTTCATATCGTGCTCAATAAGCAGTACTGATACACCATGATTTTTCCTGAGATCTGAAATCAACTCATCCAGCTCCCGGGTTTCATTTGGGTTCAGTCCGGCAGCGGGCTCATCCAGCATCAACAGCTGCGGGTCGGTGACCATACAGCGGGCAATTTCCAGTCGCCGCTGCTGACCGTAGGCCAGGTTTCCGGCTTCACGATTGGCAAACTCAGTCAGGCCAACTTTATTCAGCCAGTAAGCAGCCCGCTCCATCGCTTTTGCTTCACTCTTGCGAAACGAAGGCGTTTTAAACAGCCCGGCCAACAACCCGGTGTTCAAATGACGGTGCTGAGCCACCAGCAGATTTTCCAGAACCGTCATGGCTTTAAACAACCGCACATTCTGAAAAGTTCGCACCACCCCCAAGCGGGCAATTTTAAAGCCAGGCAGCTTTTCTACCGCCTGGCCCTGAAAAAGAATCTTTCCACCCGTTGGCTTATAGAAGCCGGTCAAACAGTTAAACACTGTCGTTTTTCCGGCACCATTCGGGCCAATTATGGAGACAATTTCGCCTTTACGAACTTTGAGCGCCATCTGGTCCACGGCCAGCAGACCACCAAAGCGCATACTGAGATCCGATGCTTCCAGCAAACACTGACTCATCTTATAACTCCTTAAACGCTTTCAGCGATGGGCTGACGATTAACAGACGCATTATCTTTATCCGACTGATGCTTTTTCAGCTTCAGGTATGGACGCTTCATGGGCATCAACCCTTCCGGGCGCCACATCATCATCAACACCATCATCAGTCCAAACATCAACATCCGGTACTCCTGAAACTCCCGGGCAAATTCAGGCAGTACCGTCATAATGACGGCGGCAAGAATAACCCCCATCTGTGACCCCATGCCTCCCAGAACCACGATCGCAAGGATGATGGCTGACTCAATAAAGGTAAAAGACTCTGGACTGATAAAACCCTGTCGGGCCGCAAAGAAGGTGCCGGCAAACCCGGCAAACGCCGCACCAATAGTAAAAGCAGACAGTTTGATGGCTGTTGGATTCAAACCCAGTGAGCGACAGGCAATATCATCTTCCCGAAGCGCTTCCCAGGCCCGACCGATGGGCATTCTCAACAGGCGGTTAATAATGTAAAGCGTTAACAACACCAGAAGCAGGGCCAGGATATAAAGGAAAATCACTTTATAGCCGCTGCTGTAGTCAATCCCAAAGAACTCGTGAAACGGGACATTGCCGTCTTCTTTGGCGCGCCGGGAAAACTCCAGGCCAAACAGCGTTGGTTTTGGAATCTGGCTGATCCCGTTTGGCCCTCCGGTAATTGAGGTCCAGTTATTCAGCAAAATACGGATAATCTCGCCAAAGCCCAGGGTAACAATGGCCAGGTAGTCCCCACGCAGCCTTAACACCGGAAACCCCAGGATAAAGCCGAAGAATGCCACCATCACACCGCCAATCAACAGGCAGCTCCAGAAATCGAGCCCAAAATACTGGCTCAACAGCGCATAGCTGTAGGCCCCGACGGCATAGAAGCCCACATAACCTAGGTCCAGAAGACCTGCCAGACCAACAACCACGTTAAGACCCAGGCCAAGCATGACATAAATAAGCGCCAGTGTTGCCAGGTCCACCGCACCACGGGAAACAAAGAAAGGCCAGACCATCAGCCCGGCCACAGCAAAACTGATCAGCAGCCGTTTCAGCGACTTATTGTCATTCAGTGATGGCAGCTGAACCTGCGGTAGTGGGTTGTGTTTTTTTGTCCTCTGCCAGAAAGCAGATATCGGATTCCGGAATAATTGAACCAGGAAAACCAGAACAGCCCCGAAAAGAATCAGGTGCCAACGTTCACTGGCAGCAAAGTGAACAACCAGCTCCGTATTCTCTGTAGATAACTGAACGCCCAGCATTAACACGGCCACTAACAGCAGTGTTCCTGTTGCCATGAACGCAGGAAACCAGCGCAGAGTGGTAGATGATTTATTCATACCTTTTCTACCTCCGGCTTGCCGAGAATACCCGAGGGTCGGAATAACAGAATCAATACCAGCAAACTGAAGGCGACGACATCTTTATATTCGGTACTGAAATATCCTGCGGTAAACGCTTCGGTAACACCAAGAATCAGGCCGCCCAATACAG
Organism: Endozoicomonas sp. SESOKO1; assembly: GCF_024606265.1. GTDB lineage: Bacteria > Pseudomonadota > Gammaproteobacteria > Pseudomonadales > Endozoicomonadaceae > Endozoicomonas. Next base: position 7,254 of record NZ_JAHHPP010000310.1, on the reverse strand, counting down.
CGCCCGGAATACTGCCAATGCCACCAAGAACAGCGGCGGTAAACGCTTTCAAACCCGCCAAAAAACCAATATAGGGGTTAATAACGCCGTAATAGAGACCCAGCAAAACGCCGGCCACTGCAGCCAGTGCAGCACCGATAATAAAGGTCAGGGAGATAACCTGATTTGTATTGATACCAAGAAGCCGTGTCATGCCCAGGTCTTCTGCACATGCACGACAAGCACGCCCCATCCTTGATTTGGAAATAAACATCGTCAGGAGTGTCATGGTGATAAGCGTAATAATGAAAATCACCACCTGCATGTACGACAGAGTTACATTAAACTCATCCGCGGGCCCAAACGTCCAGCCTCCGGTAATCAGGCTGGGCATTGCAATATCTCTCGATCCCTGGGCGATGCGCACATAATTCTGCAGGAAAATCGACATACCGATCGCCGAGATCAGGGCAATCAGTCGATTACTGTTTCTTAACGGTCGATAGGCCACCCGCTCAACGGCAAAGCCGTAAGTACTGGTAATAATAATGCTGATGATAAAAGCGGCGGCCAGCATCAGGGCAATACTATCAACCCCCATCAGGGCAAGACCGGCTAACACGGCAAAGGCAACGTAGCTGCCAATCATGTATATCTCGCCGTGGGCAAAGTTGATCATTCCAATGATGCCGTAGACCATCGTGTAACCGATGGCTATCAGGGCATAGGTGCTCCCGACAGTAAGGCCGTTCAGCAATTGCTGGATAAAATAATAGGCTGACTCAGGCATGGTCGAATCCATAAAAAAGGCCTGCATGCTGCAATAACGCTTATGGCGTTCTGCACTCCCTGCAGGCCTTTTCTGCTTTAATATTGTTAGACTGTTGCCGTCTGGTTATTTGACCGCACAGTATTTCCTTTATTGATACCCTGCCAGGCAGGGCACTGTTCCGATCACTTGGTCAGGGCAGTTTTGCTGCCATCAGCATGCCACTGATAAACAACAAAGCTGAAGTCCTTCAGATCACCCTTGCCATCAAAGCCAAGATCACCTGTTGGTGTTTTGAAGTTATTGGCACGCAGGCTACTGGCAACTTTCTCAGGATCTTCACTGGAAGTCAGCTTCATACCATCGGCCATGACCTGTACTGCAGAGTAAGCAGGGAAGACAAATGGACCGGAAGGATCTTCACTTTTGTCCTTGAATGCTTCAACCAGCCTGGCATTGGCCGGATCCTGGTCAAAGCTCTTGGGCAGAGTCACCAGCAGGCCTTCTGAAGCGGCACCGGCAATGGCAGAAATATCCTTGTTACCAACACCTTCAGGCCCCATGAACTTAACGTCCAGACCTTTTTCAGCACTCTGACGCAAAATCAGGCCCAGCTCAGGGTGGTAACCACCGTAATAGACGAAGTCAACATCTTCTTTCTTGAGCTTGGCAATCAGGGCTGAGAAGTCCTTATCGCCAGCAGTCACACCTTCATACAAGGCAACGTTAATTCCCGCTTTCTTAACTTCATCACGAACACTGGAGGCCAGGCCTTCACCGTACTGCTGCTTATCGTGAATCACGGCCATTTTCTGTGGCTTTACTGCGTTAATGATGTAACTGGCAGCCGTTGGTCCCTGCATACTGTCCAGACCAATGGTTCTGAAAATCAGCTCATAGCCACGGGTAGTGATGTCCGGACTGGTTGAGGCGGCGGTGATCATCAAAACCCCTTCATCTTCATAAATATCAGAGGCTGGCTGAGTAGATGAGGAACAGAGATGACCGACAACAAATCGAATATCGTCGTTTACAATTTTATTGGCCACCGCTACGGCCTGCTTGGGATCACAGGCGTCATCATAGACAACCGCTTCCAGTTCCTTGCCATTGACACCACCCGCCTTGTTAATCTGCTCAATGGCCATTTTGGCACCAATGAACTGCATATCTCCGTACTGGGCAACCGGTCCGGTGACCGGGCCTGCAAGGGCAATTTTGATGCTATCCGCTGCGGACGCAATGGATGCACTACCCAGTGCTGCTGTACCCGCTAATACGGCAGTAAAGACAGCCATTTTTTTATTGAATGATTTCAGCATGTCAGTCACTCTTTATTGTTGTTTTTCATTCCTGAGTTGACAGAGCATTCGCCGGAAAGCCGCCCGAAACTCAAGCCTGAGCCACAGATTAAGCTCAACGCAGGTCGCCAAGCATTTTTATTATTGGCATTGGCTATATTAAAGATTTTTTCTATTCAATCCAATACTACAGTTTTTTATGAAAACTGCCTTCTGATTGAATAGCTGTTTTTAGTTAAAGTCTTTAGAATTGCGCCTGAATAGAGACGGCCTCAGAGAAAGGAAAGAAATTTCAAATGAAGGCACAAGTTAAGTGGGTTGATAACCAGCGCTTTCTGGGACTGACCGCCAGTGGCAATTCCATCGTGATGGATGCCGATAAAAGCCAGAAAAGCGCACCAGGCCCCATGGAAATGGTGTTAATGAGTTTAGGTGGATGCGCTTCGGTTGACGTAGTCAATATCCTCGCAAAAGCGCGTCAGAATGTAACCAGCTGCCATGTGGATATTGAATCAGAACGGGCTGATGCGATTCCCGCCGTTTTTACCAGAATACACCTGAGATTTGTGGTGAAAGGCAGCAATATCAAAGAATCCCAGGTTGAGCGTGCTGTTAACTTATCCGCCGAAAAATACTGTTCTGTTGCCCATATGCTGGGCAAGGGCGGTGTTGAAATTACCCACAGCTACCAGATTATCGAAACCGAATAGATGATTTAAACCACAAAGGAAGCCTTTTTTGATTGCTGAACCTGGATCAGGCCAGCCCGAAAAAATATTGAGCCTTTGTGGTTCCCTTCTTTTTAATGCTTTTCACAAACCCAACGGCTCACAATCAGCCTGGCGGCCACTGCATTTGTCGGCCCGCCAGTAAATGCAGGTGTATATGGTAAACCGACTGTCCGCCGTGGCTGTTGGTATTCAAGGCAAAACGAAAACCATCCTCACTCACTCCTTCTTTGGCTGCGATGTCTTTCGCCACCAGCATCATCTTGCCAAGCAGTGACTGGTCTTCTGCTGCGGCATCATTCATCGTCGCAATATGCTTTTTGGGAATGACCAGAACATGAGTTGGGGCCGCCGGGTTAATATCCCTGAACGCCACCACCTCATCATCTTCAAAGACTTTATCTGCGGGAATATCTCCCTCAGCAATTTTACAGAAAAGACAACTCACTTAACCCACTCCTTGCCTGTTAAAAAGATCCAGTTACCCTGCTTTAACCGGCTGCTCCATTTCCCGTTCCCACAACAGGGATGCACCAACGACAGCAGCAGGAATAATCAGCAAATTGACCAATGGTATCAACATGGCCAGATTAACAACCGCGCCAAAAGGCCACGACTTTGCCAGCTGCGGCTTCAATCGTGATAACATCTCAGGAAAAGATACACCCCGGTTATCCGCTGCATAGTCACAGTATTGGATTGCCATCATCCAGCCATTGAATAAAAACCACAACACAAACCCTACTACCGGAACAAAGGACAGTATCAGCAGCACGATTGCCCGGGGCAGGTAATAAAGCAGTTTGCGCAACTCTCTGCCGATACTTCTCGGCACAATCGCCAGCCAGTCAGACAGTTTAAGGTCTGGCAGTTCAGCGCCTTCCATTCGCTGAACTTTTTCGGCCAGCAGTGCATTAAACGGGGCCGCAATAAAATTGCCAATAATGGTAAACGTAAAAAACATCACGGCAGCCAGCGCCAGGAAAAACAGCGGCCACAGCAGATATTTCAGAAATGCCAACCACTCAGGCATCCAGCCAGTGAGTTGTGCCATCCACAGTGAGAAATATTCCGATGCCCAATAAATAATCCCACCAAACACCAGAATATTAATGACCAGTGGGATTAAAACAAACCACCTCAGCTGTGGCAGTAAAATCATTTTCAGCCCCTGGATAAAGTAACCGGGGCCTGATGTTGGGTTGTTATGTGTCATCACTCTATTTTAAAGTTTGCCAGTTTAAAAGCTTGCCAATTTTAATGTTTGCCTGAAAGAGGAATATTACACCAGCAAAAACCATTTCTCTTGTTTTCTTCTCTTATGCTCTTCTCTTATGCTCTTCTCTTACGTGATAGGAACAGACAATAAGATCAATAATTTTTGCCAATTGCCATGGCTTAAAGGCTGTGGCTATTATATGGCCATTTAATAATTACCCCTTCCTTAATGGAGTACATAATGAGCACAATCAGACACTCCCGCCTATTGATTCTTGGTTCAGGGCCTGCGGGCTATACCGCTGCTGTTTATGCAGCAAGAGCCAATCTCAACCCGGTGATGATTACTGGCATGCAACAGGGAGGCCAGCTGACCACCACGACGGATGTTGATAACTGGCCCGGTGGACAGGAAGGGCTTCAGGGTCCCGGCCTGATGATGGAGATGGAAGCCCATGCCAAACGCTTTGGTACCGAAATTATTTTTGACCATATCGAAGAGGTGGATTTCAGCAACAGGCCATACACCCTGAAAGGCAGCCACACCTATACCTGCGACGCCCTGATTATCGCTACCGGAGCCAGCGCACGCTATCTGGGTCTGGACAGTGAACAAGCCTTCATGGGTAAAGGAGTATCTGCCTGCGCAACCTGTGATGGGTTCTTTTATAAAAATAAAGATGTCGTGGTGGTCGGTGGCGGTAACACGGCGGTTGAAGAAGCGCTTTATCTTTCTAACATTGCCCGGACCGTTACCGTGATTCATCGCCGCCAGGAATTTCGTGCAGAAAAAATCCTTCAGGATAAAATGATGGATCGTGTGCACAACGGCAATATCAAACTGGTTCTTGACTCTGTCCTGGATGAAGTGCTGGGTGACGATATGGGCGTCACCGGCGTCCGGGTTAAAAACGTACTCAACGGTGAATCTGAAGAAATACCCGCAATGGGCTGTTTCATCGCCATCGGCCATACGCCAAATACCGGTATTTTTACCGGTCAGCTGGATATGAAAGATGGCTATATCCGGGTCAACAGCGGTCTGGCAGGCAATGCCACACTGACATCAAAAGAGGGGGTATTTGCCGCCGGGGATGTTATGGATCATGTCTATCGCCAGGCGATTACCTCTGCCGGTACCGGCTGCATGGCAGCATTGGATGCCGAGAAGTACCTGGATGATCTGGAAGCCTGAGTAGCCTGACCTACAGGCTCCTTCGCCGGGAAGCCTGTAATACCGTTTATTTATCAGTTGTCGTTGCTTCTTTCGCAGACTCACCGTAACCGTACTCTTCAGCCAACGCTCCCTGTTCATCGGGGCCGGATTTCGGCGCGTAGTCCTTGGGCTGCTCCAGGGGTGGCGTACGCTCATTACGACGCTTGTGAATCTTCCCGGACAGCAGCGCATTGCTGCTTAACAGAGAGTCGCCAAGCCGGTTACGGACTTCTTCATCCTTGCAGAGATCTTCCGCACCATTGGCCAGATGCTCATGGACATCCCGGTAGGTATCGGTCAGTTTATTGATCAGGTGAGCGGATGTGGTGAAGTGATCACCCACACGCGCCTGGTATTCCTTGAATTCCTGCTGAAGTTCATCCAGCTGGCTCTCAAGCCTGCCGCTTCGGGATTTTGCACCGGACAGTAAATGGTAAACGAGCGCACCACAAAGAATCCCCGCCAGAAACGCCAGACTACCGACAAACCAAAGTACGTTCATGTTTTCCACAGTATCGCCTCACTCAGTGGGGCCCACGCCCTTGTCATTAAATCACAACGCCATGTCCTTAGGCGCCTGCCTATTGTGTAGATTGTATAGATTCCATTGAAGTTGGCCTAGTCCATAAAGGCAATAGTCAGATTCGAGCAGAATATTGCAGCGAACAAGGCCTATAATGACCGAACCGGACTGCAAGGACGGTTCACCAATACCGTTAGCACCAAGCCTTGCCACCCGCTCGCAGTCCAGTTACATTGGCAGCGTTCACGGAGCGCAACAAACAATCCTGGCCCCTGGCATCGATGAAAGCAAAATGATGACAACAATAAGCAGAGTTCCTTTATCCACCAGTAGATTATTATGACCCCGCAAGATTGTTATCACAGGGATATCAGCCAAAAAGGTTTCAGCAGGGATCCAGCCCAGGCTGAAGTGGTAAAACACTTGCAAAACCTCTATGAAAGGCTGATTCAATCACCCCGGGGGTCGCTCCTCACGAAAATCAAAGGTGCGCTGGGCAAGCCCCGGGAGCCGCTGCGTGGCCTCTATTTCTGGGGGGGCGTTGGCCGGGGAAAAACCTGGCTGATGGACACTTTTTATCATTGCCTGCCCTTTCAGGATAAGCTCCGACTGCACTTTCACCACTTTATGCGACGGGTACATGCCGAGCTTAAGACACTGGAAGGACAGAAAAACCCGCTTTCCATTGTCGCTGAACGGCTTTCCAAAGAAGCAAGGATCATCTGCTTTGATGAATTCTTTGTTTCCGACATCACGGACGCCATGATCCTCGCCGGTCTGATGGAGCAACTATTTCAGCGGGGCGTTACACTGGTCGCCACATCGAATGTGGACCCCGACCTTCTCTACAAGGATGGGTTGCAAAGAACCCGCTTCCTTCCGGCCATCGACCTTATTAAGAAGCACGCCCTGGTGGTGAATGTTGATGGCAATATTGATTATCGCCTGCGCCTTCTGGAGAAAGCAGAAACGTACTATTGGCCTCTTAATGAGACCAGTCGGGAAAAGCTGGAACAGATATTTTCAGAGCTGGCTTCTGACCCGGATCATATTGAGTCGGGCCAGGGCATTGAAATTTCAGGGCGCCCCATTAACACCGTGAAGTTATGCAAGGATGTGGCCTGGTTCACCTTTACCGACCTGTGTGATGGCCCCCGTAGCCAGAATGACTATATTGAACTCGCCCGTCTGTACCATTCCATCATTCTTCAGGCAGTCCCCAGGTTTGATGCCAACCGGAATGATCAGGCTCGCCGCTTCATCAACCTGATTGACGAATTCTATGACCGGGGCGTAAAACTGATTTTATCCAGTGAAGTCCAACTTGAAGCGCTCTACGTAAGTGGTACGCTGTCGTTTGAGTTCAAGAGAACGCGCAGTCGCCTGCAGGAGATGCAGTCCACTGAGTACCTTGCCCGGCCTCACAAACCATAAAAGCTTCCAATAAACGCTTCGAAAATAGATATTGATATGGCAAGGATTTTCCGGACACTTTTTTACGCTGCCTTGGCAAGTTGTTG
>NZ_JAHHPP010000309.1 GCF_024606265.1 Endozoicomonas sp. SESOKO1 | reverse complement strand
CTATAGTGTTTTAATTATTGCTGGTTGATAGCTTTTGAACAAGTCTGAAAAATCGAGGTCAAAAGATAACCGGGGTCAAAAAATCAGAAAAAATCAGGGTCAAAAAATCAGAAAAAATCAGAAAAATCAGGGTCAGGTCTTTCATTGTGCATAATTGATTTATTGGTCTACTTTCAGATTTCACCAATAAAAATGAAGTAGACGGAAATGAGCAGACCACTACGAATTGAGTACGCCGGTGCGGTGATGCACTTAACATCCCGTGGCAATGAGCGCAAACCTATTTACCGCAACGATGCTGATTTTCAGCTATTTCTCAATACGCTGTCGGAGGTTTGTGATCGGTTTAACTGGGTGATCCACTCGTTCTGCCTGATGACCAACCATTATCACCTGGTAGTGGAAACACCGGATGCCAATCTCTCAAAAGGTATGCGACAGCTTAACGGTGTCTACACGGTACGCTTTAATCGGAAATACGGAAGAGTCGGTCATCTTTTTCAAGGTCGCTATAAATCGATTCTCGTAGACAAAGATGCTTACCTTATGGAGCTGTGCCGGTACGTTGTGTTAAATCCGGTCAGGGCAAAAATGGTCAAGTCGCCGGATGAGTGGCCATGGAGTAGTTACTGCTATACCACTGGCCTGTTCGATTCTCCACCCTGGTTGGCGACGGATGCCACGCTGCGCTATTTTGCCAGTGACCGTGATGAAGCCATTCTCCGTTTTGCCCGGTTTGTTGCCGAGGGTGTTGGCGTTAATATCTGGGAGCACCTTAAACAGCAAATCTATCTGGGCGACGATCATTTCATCAATGAACAGTTGGCCTATAAACCCAAAGGGAAGCCTGCTCTTTCTGAAGTGCCTCATAAGCAGAGGCGGAAAACAGCACCACCACTGAGCTACTTTCTGGCATCAGCCAATCATCGTAATGAGGCTATTATTTCTGCTTATCAATCGGGTGGCTATAGCCTTACTGAGATTGCTGATTATGTCGGCCTGCACTATACAACCGTCAGCCGGATAGTGCGTAAACCCATTGGCGTCCTGAAAAACAGTAGGTAAAAGGCTGATTTCCACTGTTTGAAAAACCGGGGTCAGATCTTTCATTATGCATACCCTGTGACGTCTATTACGTCAGATTGTCAAAACTTCTTTGACTATTTCCCAATCATTTTAAGGTGTTTTTTGCAGGTCTGAGAATGAGGGGGGGTATCTGGACAACTCTTTCAGAGCTCCAATAATCCTTTGCCTTCATCGTTCAGGAAACTATGGATAGTCTGTTGGTTTGATATGGCAAGGATTTTCCGGACACTTTTTTACGCTGCCTTGGCAAGTTGTTG
>NZ_JAHHPP010000308.1 GCF_024606265.1 Endozoicomonas sp. SESOKO1 | reverse complement strand
CCCGACAGGTCCCCCGGCTGCCCTGCCCCCAGTTGCCCTGCCATCGCCGCCAGCCGTTTAACCCGCCCGGTCATTTCATCAAAATCATCCACGACACGACTGACATCTCTCAGAACGGCATTCAATTGGTGGTTCAGCTGGTCCAGTTCCTCACGGTCCTCACAACGGTCGATTTCAAGATAAACAAAGGCCTCCTGGCTGACAAACTCACCCTCTTCCCGCTCATCCCCAAACTGCAGGGTCATATCGCCAGCACGTCGGGAATACAGTACCCCATTTCGCAGTAAATGAATGGTTGAGCCATAATCGTTCAGTTTCATCCTGATCGAGTCCACAACAAAAGGCATGTCCCGGTGGAGGATTCGAATAACGGTATGGCTTGAGTGCCAGCCATGCATGTTGTATTCCGGATTGATCACTTCAATACGCGGCTGGTCCGGATTGTGGTACTGAATAAACTTCCAGAATGAGTGGGTAGCGCCCAGCAGTTCCTGCCAGTTGCCGGAGACCAGATCCTGATGGGTATCCAGAGAGTAATATCGATAGACAAACTCATGAAAGCTATCCAGCTGATCTACCGGAATATGGGCAGCCAGATCACTGATCAGTTTATCCAGAGTTTCTTCACGTTCCTGACTCGGCCCCATCCCTGGTATCTCCACGGTGAATAGATGTCTGTGTTAAAGTCCATGCACTAGACCATCGGCCCCGACGAACCTATATTGAACAGTGCTGTCAAAAATAAGGTTTATGACCGCAGGATCTGAAACCCAATGTCAACAGAGCCTATAGCATTCGCCAAAACTAAGAAGAGGGGCTTATCAATAAGCCAAATGACTTGTAGAATTTCCAAACCATAAAGTGGGGTCCTGGCACATTCATCTAACTCCGGGGTATTGCCATCCCTCTTCAGTTAGTAGCGGTTAGCCGCTGGCCCATGAACGATCATATATTTCTGGCTATTCAAGTACTCTCTTGAACGACGCAGACAGAATTCCAGGTTGAAAAAATGTCATCAAGCCACTGTTTTACCCAATTCAGTCAGCTGAAAAACTACCTCTCCAGCACCATCATTGGCCAGGAACACCTGGTCAACCGCCTGTTAATCACCCTGCTGGCTGACGGACATCTGCTGGTTGAAGGTGCCCCCGGCCTGGCCAAGACCAGGGCAGTTAAAGCATTATCCGATGGCCTGGATGCGGATTTTCACCGAATCCAGTTCACCCCTGACCTGCTGCCTGCCGATGTCACCGGCACCGACATCTATCTGCCGGAAGATGGCAGCTTCCGGTTTCAGCCCGGACCGATTTTTCACAACCTGATTCTGGCGGACGAGATCAACCGCGCACCGGCCAAAGTCCAGTCGTCGCTACTGGAAGCAATGGCCGAGCGCCAGGTCAGTGTTGGCCAGAAAACCTACCCATTGCCGGATGTTTTTATGGTCATGGCCACCCAGAACCCCATCGAACAGGAAGGCACTTACCCGTTGCCGGAAGCGCAGCTGGATCGATTTATCATGCATGTCCGGGTGGGCTATCCCGATGTTGCAGCAGAACGGGCGATTCTGAAACTGGCCAGGGGGGAAGCCATGCAGACCCCGGTTGAACGCCCACACTCCCCGCTCAGTCAGGAAGAAATTCTGCAGGCCCGCCAGGAGGTTCTGGCTGTGCATATGGAGCCGTCTGTTGAGGAGTACATCGTTCAGCTGATTAACGCCAGCCGCCACCCGCAACTGTACAGTGACCAACTCTCAGGATGGCTTGATTATGGGGCCAGCCCCAGGGGTACCATTGCCCTCGATCGCTGCGCCCGCGCTTATGCCTGGCTCCATGGCCGTGATTATGTCACCCCTGATGATGTCCAGGCGATCGCCCACGATGTGCTGCGCCATCGTCTGTTGCTCACCTTTGAAGCAGAAGCCGAGGGCAAGAACGCTGACCAGATCATCAGCCAGCTATTACACATTGTTCCCATCGCCTGAGTTGATTCCCATGAGCATTGTCAGAAGGGCTATTAGAGAAGCGCCATGAGTGGAGCCTACTGTACATTACAGAGTCTGGTTAATCTGCGGTTGCCGGCAAAGGACCTGCCCCTGTTTCGCCAGGGACGCAGCCTGCGGCAGATGCTGGGTAACTCCCGTTCCCCCTTCAAAGGCCGTGGTATCGACTTTGAAGAAGTCAGGGCGTATCAGTTCGGGGATGATATCCGTTCCATCGACTGGCGGGTCACTGCCCGGAGAATGAAGCCCCACACCAAAGTATTCCAGGAAGAACGGGAACGGCCGGTGATGATTTTGCTCGAACAGAGTCATGCCATGTTCTTTGGCAG
>NZ_JAHHPP010000307.1 GCF_024606265.1 Endozoicomonas sp. SESOKO1 | reverse complement strand
CTTTTCGGGAAGCGGGCGGCGGGTAGCGGGTAGCGTCTGTAGAAATGTCGAAGTTATTTCAGGACAGGCCCTAGATTGATAAACATTATTACTGTTCCCGGCCATGCCTAAAAAAGCTTTATTTACATTGCTGGTATCCATTGCGACCCATGTGGCCGTCGTGGTTGCGCTGGATCACCAGGAATCTGAGCCCAGAACTATCCATATGGGCTCCATCCAGGCACCGGTTTCCCTGAGTTTTTCCACGGTCAGCCAACCTGAACCACCGGTCGAAAAGCCGGTTGTTAAAGAAGAACCCAAGCCTGAACCAGAACCAGAACCAGAACCAGAACCAGAACCAGAACCAAAAGTCGCCCAGAAACCGGTTGAAAAGGCCAAGCCCGTTCTGAAGAAGAAAGAGCCTGAGCCGGTAAAGGAAAAGCCAAAAAAAGTGGTCGAAAAACCCAAACCGGTTGAAAAGAAAAAGCCTGAAATGGCTAAACCCGTGATGGAGAGAACCGTTACTGAGCAAAGCCAGTCCCCCGGACTGAGCAACGAGCCAGTGATGGTGACAGAGCCGGAAATCCGTGACTGGGTTGAGCCCCGTTACCCGAAGCTGGCTCAGCGCAGAAATCAGCAGGGTGTGGTGATGCTGGATGTGATTGTTGATGAACAGGGTAATCCAATCACCATTGATATTCTTGAGTCATCCGGCTACCCCGTTCTGGATAAGGCAGCCATTGATGCCGTTAAGCGCTGGTCATTCAAACCAGAGCAACGCAATAGCCGATTTGTCAAATCCCGGGTGCATATCCCCGTCGCATTTGAAATCAGTTGATTCAGTAAACCATTTTTAGATATCAGATACTTAGCAGGTAACGCCATGTTGACAGAACATCTTGCATCACTGGGGATCATGGCCTGGCCATTACTGATCACCTCTTGCCTTGGACTGGCCATGATTCTTGAGCGGCTGGTGACCTATGCCCTGCTGCCGTCCCTCAGCCGAAAAGGGCTGACAGAACTGTTTAATGAAGTGCGTCAATGCTGTGGTGGCGAGAAGCACGCCCAAAGCAAGAGCAACCTTTGCCAAAACCTCTGCAAGGGCAAAGGCATTCGTCAAGGCATTGCGGTACTTCTGAGCCATAACACCTGTGAAAAAACGATGCGGGAAGAAGTGGCCGGACTCTGGTTGCTGAAGCAGAAGCGCAGCCTGAATGCCTGGCTGAAGCCGTTGATGCTGATCGGTGTGCTGTCCCCGATGCTGGGGCTGCTCGGTACCGTACTGGGTATGATTGATATGTTCCGCGATATTGCTGCGGTTGCCGGCCCGGTCACTCCGGACATTCTGGCGGCTGGTCTCTGGCAGGCCATGTTCACCACCGCGTTCGGTCTGATCATCGCCATTCCAGCCCTGGCGGCGGCTCACGGTTTTGGTGTCTGGGCTAACCATTATCTTGCCAAACTGGAGTTTGCCCTGAATCACAGCAACCTGCTTCTGGAAGGCCTGGCCATGGACGACGACGGTTTAGCCACGGCGCCGTCAACCGCTGTCGTTAAGAATGTTTCGGTTAAAAACAATCGTGCCAGCTCAACCATCAGCCAACCGGAAATAGTAGCTGCCGGAGCGGTAGCAGCATGATTCGCATCCACGATATTGATGAAACCAGCGCCTCACTCTCCATGGCGGACCTGACGCCGCTGCTGGACGTGGTGTTTATCGTCATGGTGTTTCTGCTGTTTACCGCCAATGTCCAGACCCTGAGTCTGCCGGTGGAACTGCCCCAGGCCACCCAACAGGAAGCCTCGTTAACGTCGGCACCGAAAACGCTGACCGTCAGTATTCTGGAACAGGGTGAGCCCTGGGCTATTGGCGAACAGAAGTTTGATCAGTGGGAAGTGTTTGCCACCTCACTGCTGGAAAAGGTCAGGAAAGCACCCGATACCACGGTACTGATTGCTGGCGATAAAGAGGCCCCCCTGGGCAACCTGGTCAAGCTGATGCTGTTTTTGAGCCAGCACAAGATTGAAGCAGCGCAGGTGTTGATGGAACAGGAAAATTTAACAGGCAACCCATGAAAAAAATATGTACACCACTGCTTCTAGCCACCGCAATGGCGGTTTCTGCAGCCAGCAGCGCCAGCGCGGCACTGACCAATAATTCAAACGACAACCAACGTATTGTTTCTGCTGGCAACGGGGTGACCGAGATTATTTACGCACTGGGCGCCGGTGATCAGGTGATCGCCGTTGACCAGACCAGCACCTGGCCACCGGCAGTCAACCAGCTGCCAAGGCTTGGCTATCATAAACAGCTGTCTGCTGAAGGTATCCTGGCCCTTGAGCCGACCATGCTGATTGGTACCGAGGACATGGGACCGCCAGCAACCCTGAGCCAACTGAAAAGTGCCGGTGTTGAGGTGGCAGCCCTGTCGCTGCAGCATACCGCTGAAAGCATTGAACACCAGATCATGTCCCTTGCCGGTATTCTTGGTAAAGAAGAACAGGGCCAGGCACTGTGGGAAGCCATTGAAGATTCCCTGGATGAGGCAAAAGCACTGGCCGCTGCCTATGAAGAAAAACATGAGAAAAAAGTACCGGTCCTGTTTGTCCTGGCCATGGGCGGACGCTCACCCACTATCGCAGGTACCGGTACGGCTGCTCATGCGATGATTGATCTGGCTGGCGGATACAACCCGGCTGCAGAGCAGTTTAAAGGGTACAAGGCGCTCTCCAATGAAGCCATGTTGCTGCTGGCGCCTGAGGTGATCATTTTCCCCGGTTCAACCAGTAATCCGGACATGACACCGGAAACACTGCTGGAACAGATGCCTGTTTTGCAGCAGACACCTGCGGGTAAAAACGGTCGGGTGATTGCCATCGATGGCAATATGCTGCTGGGTGGCCTGGGACCAAGAACGGGTGATATTGCACTCTCTCTGGCCAGGTCTTTTTACACAGACGAAAGTATTTCATCCGCCAATGAGTCGTAACCAACAGGGAGCATTGCTGTTAACCGCACTGGCAATCCTGCTGCCCGTGGTAGTGATTGTCTCCATTGGCGTTGGCGCTGTTCCCATTCCCGCAGGGGATATTCTGGCCATACTGTTTGACCGGCTGGGTTTTTCAGGCAGTCCTGAACTGGTAGGCAGCCCTGAACTCATACAGAGCTCAATCAGCAGCCAGTCGGCCCTGATTATTGAGTCCATCCGTTTACCCAGAACACTGCTGGGGCTGATTGTCGGTGGCTCGCTGGCCGTGGCCGGTGCCTCCATGCAGGGCCTGTTCAGAAACCCGCTGGCTGACCCCAGCATTATCGGTGTATCCAGCGGTGCGGCCCTGGGTGCAGGTATTGCCATTGTGCTTGGCAGCCTGCTGTTTGCTGGCGCTTCATCCCTGGTGCAAAGCTACAGCGTTTCCATTCTGGCCTTTGCCGGCGGGGTGCTGTCCACCTGGCTGGTTTATAAGGTCGGCACCACCAGCAACGGCACCTCGGTTGCCACCATGCTGCTGGCCGGTGTGGCGATCAATGCCCTGGCCGGTGCCGGTATGGGCATGTTGAACTACGTGGCGGACGATAACATGCTGCGTAACCTGACCTTCTGGCAAATGGGCAGTCTGGGTGGCGCCACCTGGGATCTGGTCATTATCTGCGCCACGCTCCTGGTTCCGGTTATCCTGATGCTTGGCCGGTACGGCCTGGTACTTAATGCCCTGCTGCTTGGCGAGTCTGAAGCCCGTCACCTGGGCATTGATGTGCAGAAGGTGAAGCTGATCCTGATTTTCCTGACGGCACTGGCAGTGGGTGTTTCCGTTTCCGTCAGTGGAGTTATCGGCTTTGTGGGCCTTGTGGTTCCCCATCTGATTCGCCTGGCCATTGGCCCGGACCACCGTGTTCTTCTGCCGGCCTCAGCCATGCTGGGCGGTATTCTGTTACTGGCAGCGGATATGATTTCCCGGACCATTGTCGCCCCTGCAGAACTTCCCATCGGTATTGTCACGGCACTGATGGGCGCCCCTTTCTTCCTGTCACTGTTGTGGCAGCAGCGTAAAAGGATTGTCTGATATGGCCTCTGGTAAGGAAAGCACAGCGATAGACACGCTGGACATTCAGGGCGTGTCAGTACAGATCGAAGACAGGCACTTGCTGCAGGACATTAATCTGACCCTGAAGCCCGGCGAAGTGGTTTCTGTGCTTGGCCCGAACGGTGCCGGTAAGAGTACGTTGATGAAGGTCATCAGTGGTGAGCGAAAACCATCCAGCGGCGAAGTGCTGCTTAATGGCCGGAATGACTGGCCATTGAACCACCAGGCACTGATGCTCGGTGTTTTACCACAGTCATCCTCATTGAGCTTTCCCTTTACGGCGGAAGAAGTGGTTCTGCTTGGCCGGATTCCCTGTGCCAGTCACCATGATGAAAACCTGATGATCACCCGGGAAGCGCTCAACAAAGTCGATGGCTTACACCTGAAAGACCGTCATTACACCACGCTGTCCGGTGGTGAACGACAGCGTGTCCATATGGCGCGGGTACTGGCCCAGATCTGGGATGAAAGCCCCCATGGCAAGCGCTACCTGTTACTTGATGAACCGACCTCTGCACTGGACCCGGCCCATCAACAGCTGACCCTGAAAATGGCCAGACAGGAAGCGGACCAGGGTATCGGCGTTATGGTCATCATGCACGATTTGAACCTGGCAGCCCGGTATTCTGACCGGATTGTGATCCTCAAAAATGGCAAGATGGCTGCAGAAGGCACACCCCATCAGGTTCTGACCCCCAAAACCATTGGACAGGTGTTCGATATTGAGGTCAGTGTGTCTGAGCACCCGGCCTATCACTGCCCACTGGTGGTGAATCATTAATGCCATTCAGATTGTGGCTTGACGTTAATGCGTCAGGCCACATTGTTATTGTTAAATATTATCTTCCTGGTTCCCGATATTGATCACGTTCGTTGGCCCGAGGCTATGGGCAAATTGCTCAAAAACCCGGGATATGTATTTTTCCAGAGAACGCAGCCCCGGGTCCTGATCCGTTTCAATAAAGGCATGGATCATGTCATGGCCGCTTTGTGGCAGCGTAAAATCTGCCAATAGCTTACCGGCAGACTGATAACGCCGCTCCTTATTTGGCACCATAATCTCAAAGGCAATTCTCCTTTTCGCCCTGCTATCGAACCCGGTAAATACCACCTTATCCAGTCTGGAGGCTATGGCCTCAAGTTCAGGGTCCCGGGCACTTAACTCATGAATATCACGGTTACCGGCAAGAATGATCGTGTCAGGCAGGCGGACATCTGTTTTCAGGTAGGGACTGTAGTAAGAACGGTTCGACGGATCGAGCAGCTTCAACATAAACGACAACACATCTTTGCTTTTCTCGTTGCCGGAGAGGAAGAGCCGGTCGAACTCATCAATCAACAGGACCTGATTATGATGATTAATGTCCCGGCTGGAATCAGTACGGGCAATGATGGCATCCAGAATTCTGCCGGCCCTGGCATTGGCGCTTTCATAAGGGGTTCCGACAATATCATCAATGGTGGCACCATCAAGGGTGACAACAGCAAGGTTAGTCCCCATCGCTTCAGCCAGCTGCCTGGCTGCGTGGGTTTTCCCGGTGCCGGGCGCCCCCAGGAAATAGATCGGGTAATGGCTGTCATGGATGGATGAGTCGGTCTGTTGGTAGATCAGCTCAGCATGGGCAAACAGTTTCAACCGCTCAGCAACGGAGGCAGGATAATCCTGCAGGGACTCATCGATTTTCTCTTCATCATACACCAGCTCTTTGGAATAAAACGGGAGCCTCAGGGCCTTATCGAGAATTTTCTGCAACCGGCTGAGGGCCTCACTGCCCGGGCTTCTCCAGAAGCTGTAGAACAGTTCATCCTCTATGTAATGTTGTGTGCGTTTATCCAGCAATGATTTTTTTGATCCATAGTCCAGGATCAAGTTCTCTTCTGCCAGCTTTGGGGAAAATATTCCGTAATAGATATTCATCGTAAATGGCACGGCTGTCGCCAATGTCAGCCCAAAACCTACACCAAACGTCATGGAAAATAACAGGAAGCCAAATGACCCGGTGGAATGCAAAAAATTTGCAAGGGCCTCCCTATAGGCAAGTGCAGTACCGGCAATGACGATCGTTGGAACATAAAACGCAAGATAGGGAAGCGACTCATACAAGGCATACTCCCGAAGTACCCAGTCGAACTGTTGTCTTGCCAAAGCCCTGCCAGCCCTGACCCGGACATCAATGGGCTGGCCCGCATACCCGGCAGCGTCGAGGCGGTCAAAGAAACGGTTGTTTGCCATATATTGCCTGACATAGCTGATGTGCAATTTATCAGGAGTGACCGGCGCCTCATCTGACAGGGCGACAGGGCACAAAATCATGGACACTAAAAAGGAAACAAAAAACTGTCTGAACTGCTTCATTCATTTCAACCCAATCACTTTTTATTGCTGGTTTGACAGTATTTTTCCAATCAAGTTTCACCTGATCACAATTTACCGTGGCAAACCGCGGTAAACCGAAATTTTTCACCTGAGATTTGTTGATTTGTATCAATTGCACTTAACCTTATAAATTAAAATAATAATGATTCTCATTTTTAAGTTAGAATAATCCAATTATGGTTGCCAGACACACCCTGGGTCCCGAGCTGACCGGGATATCATCCCCTGATCCATTGAAATTTGCCTTTGCCGGCAAGACGTCAGCCCATACCCGCAGTGGCGCTGCTCCGGTTCCTGCAGACCAGACTCAGGCTGTGTACCGGCAACTGATGGATAGCTCTGCAAACCCGCAGCTGCTCACTTCCGGGAAGCGACTGGCCTATATCCATATTCCATTCTGCAGGACCCATTGCTCATACTGTGGTTTCTTTCAAAACACCACGAAGAAAGAGGAAGTTGCCCGCTATGTCGATTACCTGGAGCGGGAAATTCGCCTGTCGGCACAGGACAACTGGACCCGGGAAGGCCTGTTCCATGCTGTCTATTTCGGCGGCGGGACACCCACTGACCTGACCCCGGAGCAGATTATTCGCCTCGGCAATGCCATACGTGAGTCTCTGCCACTGGCCAATGATGTTGAGATGACCTTTGAAGGCCGTTTTCATGGCTTTGATAACGACAAAATCGCCGCCTGCCTGGAGTCCGGGTTTAACCGCTTCTCCCTAGGCGCACAGAGCTTTAATACCACCATCCGCCGTCGCATGAGCCGTATTGATTCCGGCGAATTCCTGCTGGAAAGGCTGGACTATTTCAGTAGCCTGAATAACGCGGCCGTCGTCGTCGACCTGATGTTCGGTCTGCCTGGCCAGACCATGGATGACTGGGAGCAGGATCTATACACCTTCCTGCAATCCAAAGCCCATGGCGTCGATCTTTATCAACTCATTCTGCTGGGCTCCAGCCGGATGAAGCAGTCTATTGACAAAGGTTCCATGCCAGAGCCGGCCAGCTCACCGGAACGGGCGGAAATGTTCCGCAGGGGCGTCGATATCCTTAGCGCCCATAAAGTAGGGCGCCTGAGTGTCAGCCACTGGGGAATCGATAGCCGGGAACGTAACATCTACAACCACGGCGTAAAATCCGGTGCCGAAATCATGCCGTTTGGTTCCGGTGCCGGTGGCAACTTTGCCGGCCACAGCGCCATGAGCATCAGAACGCTGCCCGCTTATTACGAGGCCCTGGATGCCGGTAAAAAACCCCTGATGATGTTAAGCAAAGCCACAGGTAACAAACCGCTTCTGGGAACCATCGGCGCCGGTTTCGACCGCGGCTGGCTGGAAATCGGCAAACTTGACCATGCCGGTGGTGAAGGAATGAGCGAGCACTGCATGCCACTGTTTGAAGCGTGGCAAGACAATGGCCTGGCCACCATTCACCATGGCATTCTTGACCTGACGTTGCCGGGCCAATTCTGGAACGTCACCATGCACCAGGCCCTGATTAATTTTCTTGAACAACACCCATTTGATGGCCAAAACACGGAGAAAGCTGCATGACTCTGGCTCAACAGGTACAGGATATCCTGAGCGAAAACCCGGCAATTTTACCGGCGGAAATTGCCAACCGGCTGAATGCCAGCGAACTGGACGTGATTCAGGCCATGCCTGCTGACATGGTGACATTGATTGATGCCAGCCATTATCTGGAGGTACTGCGGGATATCAAAACCTGGGGCGAACTGACACTGGTTATCGATGTGGATGGCTCTATTTTTGAAATGGTTGGCCACTTCCCGAAAGGCGGGGAGAAGTTCGGCTATTACAACCTGAGCGACCGCCGTACACCGCTGAAAGGACACCTGAAGGTGGATAATGTTGCACTGATCGCCCTGGTCAGAAAGCCATTCCACGGTGTAGAAACCTGCTCTGTGCAATTCCTGGGCAAACAGGGCCGCATGTTGTTTAAAGTTTACCTGCGTCGGGATAAAGAGAAGAATCTTTTACCTGAACAGCTGGAAAAGTTTGAGGCACTGAAAAAACTCTCCGTTGCGTAATTATCTGGCTGGGCTGGGAGGCTGAGCAATTAGCCTGGATTGTGGCGATTAAGGAGGAACTTTTTCGGAATAATTCAGTCAAAGTAAAGTGATTCCTTCCCGCCCACATTCAAGCCAATAAAAATTGTGTGAGGGGGGGGATGCAGCTACTTTTTCAGAGGCTATAAGAAATATGCATCCGTGTAACGCCCAATCCCTCCCGGTGACAACACAGTCACACCAGACAGTGGACTATACCTATGATTGTGATGCGGTGAAAAGAAGCGCTGTGCCGTTTTGCTGCGTTTCCGTGCTTGCTGCCGGCTTAGGTACTTTTGTGGGTGCTTCTGTATCTCAATGGAGCTACTTCGGGGTCTACATTGGCCTGCCTGTTGGTGCTGTTATTGGTACCGTGGCTGCCTGTGCCTTGGTCCCCTGCGACCACATCCGGGAGCGGCAGATCACGACCTGTACTACCGAACCATATTCCCCTGACGCCGGGGAGCAACAGGGTCAGGAGCTACCATCAGAACCTCCTCCACCGTACCCGGGCCTTCGCTGTACAGCGCCTGCCCAGTCCCGGCCAGAACCCCATTGGTCAGGCGACACGATACAGGATCAGGAGCTACCATCGACACCGCCTCCACCTTACCCGGGCCATCGCTGCACAGCGCCTGTCCAGTCCCAGCCAGAACCCCAATGGTCAGATGTCCCCATACAGGATCAGGAGCCACCATCGGCACCACCTCCACCGTACTTGGGGACTGGTCCTCGCTGCATAATCTCTCCACTGCCCCCGGGTTATCCCTGCACAGCGCCTGTCCGGTCCCACCCAAGGGCTCCTGTCCAGTCCCAGCCTGAACCCCAATGGCCAGCTGAAAGCCCCATCCCTCCCGCTATTCAGGTGCTCTCTGACATGGCCAGGATCGGGTCATTAGGGGCCATTGACTCCCGTATGTATTGACTTCAGGCAGGCGCTCTGACACATCCTGCCGGTCAGAGCAGCCGTACTAAATGACAAAACATTAATTCATCACGTTAATGAAGGTACTTGTAACGGTCTCAACCTGAAGCCTGGTCATACCCGGATATATCGGTAATGAAAGACAGTGCTCGGATAACTGCTCGCAAACGGGTAATTCAAGTTCACCAGCAAGCCCTGCCAGAGCCCTCTGTTTATTTAAAGGTAACGGATAATAGATGGCGCTGGCGATCCCTTTACTGGCAAGACGCTTCTTGATCAGATCCCGGCCAGAGGGTAAAACCACGGTAAACTGATGATAGATATGCTCTTCCCGGCCTTCAGGAAAGAGCACTTCGGTATCTTTCAGGAAATCTCGATACCATTGTGCCACCTGCTGTCGCTGGGCATTAAAGGATTCTATATGCTCCAGCTTCACTCTTAACAGGGCCGCCTGAATTTCATCCAGACGGCTATTGTAGCCAGAACACTCATGGAAATACTGGCATGCGCTACCGTGATTTCTTAGCATTCGTACCGCTTCGGCGGCTTTTAAATCGCTGGTAATTACCAGTCCACCATCACCAAATCCACCCAGGTTTTTACTGGGAAAAAAACTGAACGTCCCGAGCAAACCGAAATTGCCGGTCTTCCGGGATTGATAGGAAGCACCAAACGATTGTGCACAGTCTTCCAGCAGGATTAAGCCATGGCGATCACAAACAGCCTGAATCTCAGACAGTGCTGCAGGCAAGCCAAACAGATGGACGACCAGCACTGCCCTGCAACGGGAAGTAATACTTCGCTCCAGCTCAAGCGGGTCGATATTGAATGTCTCTGAGTCTATATCAACCAGCACGGGCGTTGCTCCCACCTGGATAATGGCTTCGGCGGTGGAAAAGAAGGTAAAGCCAGCGGTTAATACCGAATCGCCAGGCCCTATACCAGCGGCATGGAGCGCAAGAACAAGCGCATCGGTACCATTTGCACAACTGACGGCGTACCTGGCCCCGAGGTAACGGGCGACTTCCTGTTCAAACAATTCGACTTCTTTCCCCATGATAAAACGGCCACTGCGTAATACTTCCAGCGCTTTTTTTTCCAGCTGCGCCTGTATGGGGCGATGCCATGCCTGCATATCCACCATGGGTATTGTGTTCATGCTTTTTTGATTCATGACACCTCTTTTACGACAATGGTCATGGCTCTGCCCCTGGTTCTGTTATCCTCTGTCTGCTACTCAATGTGCGCTTTCAGCTTGCGGCGGTTTTCTGAATAATCTCAGCAATTCGGCTCGCAGCATACAGCGCGTCTCTTCCATCTTCACCACTGACCCTGGGGGGAGTTAATGCGGCAACACTCAGAAGAAAATCTTCAATCTCCAGCCTGAGCGCATCACTGCCCTGATAACTCTGCTCCTGGCATTCAATGGCCGGGATTCCCCGATGCAGCTCCCCTTCGCCTTTAAAGAAATGGCTGACTTTCAGTGCCTGGAAATCAACACAGATACAGGAGCTTTTCTGGAAAAACCGCATCTTTCTTTTGCTTTTCTGACTGATTCGACTGGCGGTCACGTTGGCAACACAGCCATTGGCAAATGACAGGCGAGCCTGGGCAATATCGATCGTTTCTGACAGGACCGCACTGCCATTGGCCGCAATATCCAGTATCGGGGAATCAACAATATTCAGGATAATATCCAGGTCATGGATCATCAGGTCCATAATCACATTGATGTCCATGGATCGTGGCTTGAAGCTGGCCAGCCGGTGAGACTCGATAAACCGGGGATGCCTGACCTTGTCGGCAACGCTACCCAGTGCCGCGTTGTAGCGCTCCAGAAAACCCACCTGGAGAATGAGTTGTTTCTTTCTGGCCAGCCTGATCATCTCTTCAGCCTGGGATAAATTACTGGCGATGGGCTTTTCCACCAGCACATGCACACCTGCCCTCAGAAAGTCAGTGGCAATGGCATGATGCATGGCGGTAGGGACAGCAATACTCACAGCATCAACCTGTCCAATCAGGTCCCGGTAATCACTGAAATAGTGGGTATTACAGTTGCTGGCAACCTGCTGACCACAACTCTCATTGATATCGGCAACGCCCACAAGATGACTGGATGCCAGCCGGGCATACTTCTGGGCATGAAATTTACCGAGATAACCCGCTCCAATCACTGCGGTTCGTAGCATTTACTGGGATCACTCTCTGGCTGATATGAACGCCTCTGAACAATATTGACCCGGTTATGGAATTTGCTGAGTCAACGGTATCTCCTGACCAAGGTTGTCGATCAGCAGAAGCCGTAAAGAAAAGATAGACAGAAATTGCAGTTCTGCTAGGAACCTGTCCGAGAAGAACAGGAAGAAGTGGAAAGAAAGTGAAAGGCAGTGGGACCCACTGCCTTCAGAGGATGATCTGCAAACCGTCAGCTACGCTTACCGTATAAGCTCACTTCGGCATACTTATAACCACCGACAGCGGTCTTGTAGTCCATCTCAACCTTGTTGATGATACGGTCACCATCCACCAGACGGAAGGGCAGTGAACGCTTGCCTCGGTGCAGGCGCTTGTTGATATGAATGGTCTGAGACATACCGTTACCAAACACTACTCTGATCTTTTTCATGAAAATCGGAGCCCTGTCCACTTTAAATGCGATGTTATCGTACTTACCCTTGAAACCGCTAACATGGATTACATCCTGCTCGCTCTGAAAAGAAACACGACGCTCGCCGAGTTTTTTCCAATCATCCGCCATAACGCCGCAGCTAAGCACACTCATCAGTGCCAGGGTCAAAAACTTTTTCATGGTAATCCTTGTCAACTCTTACTGGAGAATAATTCAAGCAGATATTAAGGAAACTGGAGCCACAACCATAGTCAGTAGACATCCAAAAATACGGCGGTTTATTGCTATGCAGAGATTCACAGTTGGTTACTTGCTATTTTACTGGCCAGATAGTCAAGTTAATGAAAATTAAAAGGCTGGAAACGATTGGCGGCAGAAAGCCTGCAGAACGAGTCCATTCCTGCATAATGAAAAGTTAGTAAAAGTTCATCATTCTGGTGATATAATCCCCCGCAAAATGCCCATTGACCGGTCTCTGCATTCGAGTGTTATCAGTTCATTACCGCAAGGTAATCCCGTAAGCCCCTCTTACGGGAAATTACTATCTCTGAATCCTCATCGGTATCAAGCATCATTACCGTTGGTCGAGTCCTGCAAACCTGATTTACCAACCGATTGACCACCAGGGCAAACTGATTAAGCTCCACTTAAAGAGGTACAACTATGCTCCCGGTTGAACGACGCGAACACATTCTTGCTTTTGTTGAAGAAAAAGGCTGTGCCAACATCGAAGAAATGGCCGAACGTTTCGATGTATCCCAAATGACCATCCGTCGGGATATTCGTACCTTGGAGCAAGAAGACAAGCTGCGCGTGACCTATGGCGGCGCCGTGTCCAAAAGCTTCCTGATGGAAGACATTCCTTACGAAAAGAAAAACGCGGTAAATATCGAAGAGAAAAAATCCATCGCCCATGAAGCCCTGAAGCAGATTCGTGAGGGGCAGATCGTCCTGTTGGACTCTGGCACCAGCACAATGGCGCTGGCCAAACTGATGATGCGCATGAAGGTTACCGTGATCACCACTGACCTGAAAATTGCCCTGCAGCTGTCAGACTCTTCAACGGTTAAGGTATTCACCACCGGCGGTAACGTCAGCGCTATAACCAAGGCTCACACGGATGTTGCCGCCCTGTCATTCCTGGACAGCATTAATGCGGATATCGCCTTCCTGGCGACCAACAGCTGGAGCCTGAACAATGGTGTGACCACGGCCTCCAACGATCATTACTACATTCGTCGTAAAATGATGGAACGGGCCAATAAAACCGTTCTTCTGGCAGATTCCAGCAAATTTGGTGCCTCCAGCATGAAAACCATCGCAAGTCTGGATGAGCTGGATTGCATTATCACCGACAGCAAGTTTGATGAAGAGAATCTGGCCGCGATCCGCGAAGCCGGTGGCAACATCATTCTGCCGTCCTGATCAAATATCGCCTCCGGGGGCCGCCCTGTGGCTCCCTTTTTGTGTTGATTCCAGTACACGGTTCCATGTAGTGGAAGTTGAAAGGGAAATCATGAGTAAATGAGTAAAGCTTCATTTAGCTCCATAGCATAAATCATTGATCGTTAACACAAAAAAAAATGTTAACAAGCGGTTGACTACACACTGTGTGTACCCTGATATTGACAGCATGGTGTGTATTGTGTGTATAATTATGACTTTCCTGGAAGCCCGGTTGAGGTTGTATGAAAAGTCGAGAAATTATTCGCATGCTCGAGGATGAAGGGTAGGTGTTGCACCGAGTGAAAGGAAGTCACCACCACTTCAAGCATCCTGAGCGCCTTGGGTTAGTGACAGTACCCCATCCGAAACACGACATACCCAAAAAGACGTTGGACAGCATCCTCAAGCAGGCGGGGATCAAAAATGGGCCAGCTGGGTAACTGTCAGTGCTATTCAGTCATGGATGAGTGTATAGGCTGGAAATGAATACTGAAATGCCGGGTCGGGCGACAAGGCCAACGACCCTAAAGGCATAATGAAACCCTGGAGGTGGTAGCCATGAAATATCCAGTAGTTCTGCATACAGACGACGGCGAAAGCTATGGCGTAATGGTGCCGGACATCGAAGGATGTTTCTCCGCCGGCGACAGCATCGAAGACGCCATGGCGAACGTAAAAGAAGCCATTGAGGGGCATCTTGAGATCCTGGCGGAAGATGAAATGAAGATACCCGAGGCAGGGGCCATCGCCGACCACCAGAACAACGCCGACTACGAGGGCGGTATCTGGGCATTGGTGGACGTGGACATCACGCCATTTTTGGGCAAATCAGAACGGATTAACATTACCTTGCCCGTTCTGCTGTTGCGGCAGATCGACAAGATGGTGGCAGCCGACCCGAGCTACCGCACCCGTTCCGGTTTCCTTCAGGAAATTGCCCGGGCAAAACTGCGCTCAATGGGGTGAATCAGAAAAGCGCCCAGCTTTACGACTCGCGTTGATTGGAAAGCATCGTGTAATTATTTTTAGAAAATTGATACGTCATACAACCAAGAAAAATGCTGCCAGTGGCAGCTTTTTTCTTTTTCTTAATAATTAGATTAATGCCTACCCTGAGGGCACTCCCCCCCCTATTCGCCCTGCTTTAGCGGGGCCTTTGCGAGACTCTCCAAGGCGGCGCTTTCTTTGGTATTCCCTTCGGTGTTCAACGCAGGTGGAACTTTGCGAAGTTCCTTTTTGCGCTCCCTTGCGCGCTCCCTTAGGCGTTGTGCGAAAGCGGGATCATTCTGGTAGCGCTCCCTTTGACGAGCCTTTTTACGTTCTGCGAAAGCGGGATCATTCTGATAGCGCTCCCTTTGGCGCTGTGCGAAAGTGGGGTCATTCTGGTAGCGCTCCCTTTGACGAGCCTTATGGCGTTCTGCGTAAGCGGGATTATTCTTGTAGTATTCCCTATGGTACATCCTCAGGCGTTCACCGCATGCGGGATCTTTGCGAAGCTCCTTTTTGCGCTCCCTTTCCCGCTCCCTTAGGCGCTGTGCGAAAGCGGGATCATTCTGGTAGCGCTCCCTTTGGCGAGCCTTTTTACGTTCTGCGAAAGCGCGATCATTCTTATAGCGCTCCCTTTGGCGCTGTGCGAAAGCGGGATCATTCTGGCAGCGCTTCCCTTGACGAGGCCTGAGGCGTTTTACGTAAGCGGGGTCATTCTGGTAGCGATTACTTTGACGTTCAATTGGTAATGAGCAACTTTCGTCAGGCTTCTTACCACTTGACCCGGCCATTCCGGCCATCCCGGCCATATTGTCTGATGACTCCATTTCATACTCTGCCTCTGCGGAGGTCTGAGCCTGTTTTTCGTTATCATGAAAAGAGTGCGCCGATGAGCCTGGCAGGGATGATTGATCTAAACCTAAAATTGACTGGATCGAAAAATGTTCATTATCAGGAATATATTCAGGGGCAGGTGTATCATTCTGTGCGTCTGTCCTGGCTGGTAAGTGAAGTTGATGATCTTTTGTAGCATGGCTGACAACGATGGCTACCGACCTTTTTTTAAAACGGGAATCATGAAATGGATTATGAAAAGGCACTGCTGGCTGCTGAAAGTGGTTTTCAGTCATCTCATCAGTACGCATGGGACATAGAAAAGAGTCTTCTTCTGCAACTTCTGCAACTTCTGCAACACCACGGGAGAAGGCCAGCCCTGATGCAGCAGATTCAGAAAAAGTGGGATCCTGGACAGAAGAAAGTCGACCAGGATCCGCCCTTAATTGAACATAAGAAATAGGACTATGCATTAAAT
>NZ_JAHHPP010000306.1 GCF_024606265.1 Endozoicomonas sp. SESOKO1 | reverse complement strand
CTCTGATGCTGACCAATTTCTTCAGGGCTTTGGTCAGCAGCAGCGTCTGGTCATAACCTCTTTCCCGCAACCTTTTGCGGTGCAGTGGTACTGGCAGCATGATTTCCGGCCACTGGTCATCCAGGTAATAGTCCATCAACAATTCAGCCAGTGATGCCGCCATTGGCTTTATCAGTTCCAGTCTGGACTGGTATTTCACCATTTGCAGTATCCGGTTGACGGGAAACTGGTACAGAAATGGTGCAAGACAGCGGTCAAATAATGGCGGTTGTTTCAGGCACTGGCTACAAATTCCCGTTTCGCTATCTTGAATGGGCAAGCCACAACAAGAGCAAAAGCACAATGGGGCAGGGCAGGCAGCCAGGCATAAATGGCAGAGTGGTTTGGCCAGTGTCGTAAAGCCCCGGCAGAGAATGCATTTGACCTGCACTTGTTGTTTAAAATTAGACCAGTTGTAAACCTTTAAGAATTTCATAGATTGACGGTGACGGTAATTCCGTTATCATCTTTTGCATCTTTTATTTTGAAAGTGAAGTTCTCCCCCTGAGGATGTCATGTCCAGTACCAGCTCATCTCCAGCAGAAAATCCCTCCAGCTCTTTCAGCCACAGCGTTTTCAGCCGCAGCGCCGTTCGCCATGACTGGACGCTGTCGGAAGTGGAAGCACTTTTCCAAAAGCCGTTCAATGATCTGATCTTTCAGGCCCAACTGGCTCACAGAGAACATTTTGATCCGAACCAGGTGCAAGTTAGCACATTGTTGTCGATCAAGACGGGCGCCTGCCCGGAAGACTGCAAGTATTGTCCACAGAGTGGTCACTACAATACTGGTCTGGAAAAAGAGAAATTGATGGAAGTGCAGAAGGTTCTGGAGGAAGCCAGAAGCGCCAGGGCTTCCGGTGCTACCCGCTTCTGTATGGGGGCCGCCTGGAAAAACCCGCCCGCCAGGGACATGCCTTACATTATTGAGATGATCAAAGGGGTGAAAGCACTGGGTCTTGAGTCCTGTATGACCCTGGGCATGCTCAGTGAGGATCAGGCAACGGAATTGGCCCAGGCAGGACTGGATTACTACAACCACAACCTGGACACCTCGCCAGAGTTCTATGGCAACATTATTACCACCCGGACTTATGCCGATCGTCTCAATACGCTGGCTTTTGTCCGGGAGGCGGGGATGAATGTCTGCAGTGGCGGTATTGTTGGCCTGGGTGAAACCGAGCGCGATCGTGCCGGGATGCTGGTTCAGCTCGCCAATATGCCGAAGCACCCGGAGAGTGTACCCATCAATATGCTGGTGAAAGTCGCTGGCACACCATTGGCAGACGCTGAGGCGGTGGATGGTATTGATTTTGTCCGAACCATCGCCGTGGCCAAAATTATGATGCCAGCGTCCAATGTGCGTCTGTCGGCCGGGCGTGAGCAGATGAGTGATGAGCTTCAGGCCCTGGCCTTTCTGGCGGGAGCCAACTCAATTTTCCTTGGCGATAAACTGCTGACCACCGCTAACCCTGAAGCGAATAAGGACCGACAGCTGTTTGCCAGGCTCGGCATCAATAAAGGGCATGATTGGGGTGAGCAATCAGCGGTACAGCATCCTGAGCAGTGCCCGATCAAAGCGATGTACGACGCTGAAAAAAGCAATGATCATTACTACGATGCCATGGCGAGCCAGTCGGATCGAAACATGGCTGGTCATGGCTGATGAGCTTCAATCTGGAACAGGATCTTGAGGCCCGCCATCTAGACGGCCTCTATCGCCGCCGCCAAACCCTGGATTCGCCCCAGGGGCCTGAGGTCATTATCAATGGCCAGCATTTTCTTGCGTTCTGCAGCAATGATTACCTCGGTCTGGCAAACCATCCGGATGTTATCGCGAGCTTTCGACAGGCAACGGATCATTATGGGCTCGGTGGCGGTGCTTCCCATCTGGTGGTGGGGCACAGCCGGGCACATCATCAGCTGGAAGAAGCACTCGCGGAATTTACCGGCAGAGAGCGTGTATTGCTGTTTGCCAATGGCTATATGGCCAACCTGGGCGTCATCAGTGCCTTGCTGGCCAGGCAGGATGCGGTGTTTCAGGATCGCCTGAATCATGCTTCATTACTGGATGCCGGGCGGTTGTCTGGCGCACGGTTTCAGCGTTACCTGCACAACGATGTGGATAACCTGAATAACCGACTTCAGAAAACCTCTGCCCGACGCAAGTTGATCGTAACGGATGGTGTGTTCAGCATGGATGGCGATGTTGCGCCGGTAAAAGCACTGTCGACACTTGCTGAGCAGCACCAGGCCTGGCTGATGGTAGACGATGCCCACGGTTTTGGTTTTCTGGGGGCCACTGGCGGTGGTGTCGCCGAAGCCTATGGATTAAACCAGAAACAGTTGCCTGTGCTGGTGGGCACCCTGGGCAAGGCGTTTGGTACTTACGGAGCGTTTGTTGCGGGCAGTGACGCTTTGATCGATACGCTCATTCAGTTTGCCCGGACCTATATCTACACCACGTCCCTGCCACCGGCGGTGGCGTCGGCAACCCTGACCAGCCTGCAGCTGTTACGGGAGCAGCACTGGCGCAGAGAGCATTTGCAGACACTGATTGACTATTTCAGGTCCGGCTGTGAGCAGCTGGGGTTACCTCTGATGCCGTCATCAACACCGATACAACCGTTGCTGGTTGGTTGTGCAAGACGGACGGTGGCAATGAGCCAGCGGTTGTCTGAGCAGGGAATACTGGTCACGGCAATCCGTCCTCCGACGGTACCTGAAGGGTCTTCCCGATTACGCATTACCTTCAGCGCATCCCATGAGTTGCATCATGTCGATCGCCTGTTGGATGCCCTTAAAATGGCTGCACAATCTGTTCAATCTATGCATTCCCACGCAGAGCATGGGAACGAGGGAGTGTTGTCCTGATGAGTCAGTACCCGATCGTTTTAATCAGTGGCTGGGCCATGCCAGCCGGTGCCATGGAGTCACTGGCCCAGGCCCTGGATGCCGACCATCGAAGGGTTTCCATTGTCGAGCTGCCTGGTCTTGTTCGTGAGTCGCAAGCCTGCAAAATAAGCCATGACTGGAACTCATTGCTGACTTATCTGGATCACCAGCTGTTTGAAAAGCCTGCAATACTGGTGGGATGGTCGCTTGGCGGAATGCTGGCAACACTGTATGCCAGCCGGTATCCGAATAATGTGGCCGCTGTCGTTAACCTGGGGGTGAATGCCTGTTTTGTGCAGAAAGACAGTTGGCAACAGGCTATGGATCCAACGCTGTTTGCCAGTTTTTATCAAGGCATGTCCCTGTCCCGGGACAAGACGCTGCAGCAGTTTGTTCTGCTTTGCAGCTCTGGCAGCCCCCGGAGGAAGGAGCTATCGAAAGCCCTTCAGGCATTATTGTCTGATGCTGACCTGGAGCATCAGGCGGAAGACAACACCCTGTTAAGTCTTCTGGGTCTACTGGGCAAGAGTGATATTCGCTCAGCGTTTGCTGATATTCACTGCCCGGTGACTCATCTGTTTGGTAACGAGGATGCCCTGGTTCCGGTGGTGGCAGCCAGGGCTATTGAGCAGGGTTTTCCCAGGCATCGGGTTCAGGTTCTGGATGGTGGGCATTGTTTCTTTATGGATAATCCCTCACCGGTTGTCAGTGAGGTGCGGAGACTGTCCAGCGGGGAGGGTAGCATCTCAACATGAGCTCAATCCCTGTTCATAATGAGGTTGCAGGTGTCAAAGCCGATCTTCAACCGTCCCACTCTGCCAGCAGCGTGACAACAGACCGGGCAAATGCCCGGGTGAAGCAGCGTATCGCTGAAAATTTCAGTCGGGCTGCTGACAGTTATGATCAGGCGGCCATATTACAGAAGCGGGTTGCTGCCCGGACC
>NZ_JAHHPP010000305.1 GCF_024606265.1 Endozoicomonas sp. SESOKO1 | reverse complement strand
ATGATGTCGACGGTACTTTGCTCCTCAACCTGCGGAGTCCCAAGGGTAAACGGGTTTGGCTGGATCACGCTGGGACGCTCCAGGACTTTCACGGTGGTGGAACCGTTGCTCACCGCGACCGGACGAATGCGGACATCGTCGCCAATAACGATGGTCCCGGTGCGGGCATTAATCACAACGCGGGCCGGCATCACGCCCTGTGGGACATCCAGAGTCTCCAGCATGGACAGAAACGTCACCAGGTTATTCCGTCCCCCGGGGACAGTGACTTCGATCTGGCTGCCATCCACTCCCTGGGCAATATGGCTGCCAAAGTGATCATTGATCGTCTTGACCAGTAAGCGGCTTTGGCTGTAATTCTGTTCCCTGAGATTCAGTCGTACGACACCCGATGTTACCTCTGGAGGAATGATCGCCTGCTCAATGGTGGCACCCCCGGGAATACGTCCGACCGTCGTTGTATTGATATTGATCTGGGTGCCGGTAGCGCCCTGGGCAGAAACGCCGCCGACAATCACGGAACCCTGGGCCAGGGCATACACCTGGCCATCAATACCCCGTAATGGTGATGCCAGAAGCACACCACCACGGAGACTTTTGGCGTCACCAATCGAGGAAACCACCACATCGATGGTGGTTCCCGGGCGGGCAAAAGTGGGCAGGTCGGCACTGATGCTGACGGCAGCAACATTTTTCATCCGTGGATCACTGCCCTGGGGCAGCTGAATACCAAACTGGCGGAGCATGTTGACCATGGACTGGCTGGTGAAAACAGTTTGACGGGTCTGATCGCCGGTACCCTGCAAACCAACCACCAGGCCATAGCCGATCAGCTGGTTCCTGCGCACGCCTTCCATATTAACCAGATCCACCAAACGGACGGCCTGGCCGGGTAGCGGAAAAACCAACGTGGCCAGTAACAGCCAGGCCGGGAGATTTTTCAAAAGTAACGTCCGTATGGGGGAGGACAGACTATTGATGATAAAAAAACGGATTGGAGCAGTGAGGTTCTGTGAGCAGAAAAGTGAGGCGATTTGCCGGACAACACCGGTTTTTTCAGACCCATTGGCTGCCACCGACCCGGGGCAGTGTATTTGCGGACAGCTTCCTGACCTGCTCAAAACGGAAACCAGCTACTGTTCAGGATACGGGAGAACCAACCCTGAGTGTTGGTTTGGGCCAGATCGCCACGGCCGGTATAACTGATTTTTGCCTGGGCCAGACGCTGCGAGGATACCTGGTTGTCCTGGGAAACGTCTTCAGGACGAACTACACCACTGACATAGATGACTTCATCACCCTGATTAAGCCGGACCATTTTGCTGCCCTTGACGAAAAGCGCACCGCTGGGCAGCACTTTTTGTACGACTACGGTCACTGAACCGGTTAAATGGTTTTGCTGGGAGGTGGATGCCTTACCGCCAAAGTTTCGGGCGCCGCTGAGTTGCATGTCCAGTTTCGAGTAATTTTTTCCAAATACCGTAGGGGGCGCTATGTTAGCGCTGGCGTTTTTGTCCAGGCTGGTATTGGCCTTTTTACTGGAGATGGTCATCTCCTGCAGCATGACAGTCAGAATATCACCGGGGCGGTAAGCTTTCAGGTCATCAAAGAGGCGCATACTGGTGGCATGGGTGTAAAGGCTGCCCGGTGCCGGTGCCGGGGGGGACTCAAGGGCACGGGTAAGCACCGGTTCGCCGTCATTATCGGGATCATCCAGGGGCTGGTTCTGTGGCAGTACCACCTGACAGCCCTGCAACCCGGTGACCAGGGCTGTGACCAGCCAATAAAACGTCAATGTGACAACTTTACCCATGGGTCAGATCCGGTTAACTGCTTTTCACTAGGTATTCCTGGGAATTACTGGCAACATCGATGGCCCTGGCCTGCATTTCATAAGCCCGCTGAATCATGATCAGATTGACCAGCTCCTCCACCACATCCACGTTGGAGGCTTCCAGGGAAAACTGCCGGATTTCACCAAGACCGTTGGTGCCGGGAACGCCCTCCACCGGGGTACCGCTGGCAGCGGTTTCCAGATAGAAGTTATCGCCGATGGCCTGCAGCCCCATGGGATTAATGAAATTAACCAGGGAAATCTGCCCCAGAATCTGGGCATCCGTGGTGCCGGGCATGGCAACGGATACCGTGCCATCCTGACCAATCGTGATGTTCTGGGCTTCGCTTGGGATGGAGATCACCGGCTCTATCGGCTGGCCGGTGGCCATTACGATTTCACCTTCTGCATTGAGTTGCAGCTGCCCGTTGCGAGTATAAGCCATCTCTCCGGAAGGTAGTTGAATCTGCAGGAAGCCATCGCCCACAATAGCCAGATCCAGCGCGTTACCGGAATTCTGGATATTGCCATTGGTAAATATTTTCTGGGTGGCCGTGATTCTGGCACCTGTACCGACCTGTAAGCCGCTGGGCAGTTCATCCGTACTGTTGGCCATCGCTCCGGCCTGTTTCAGGGTGGTATAAAACTGATCTGCAGCCACCACCCGTTCTTTTTTATAGCCATAGGTGCTGATATTACTGAGGTTCTGGGAGGCGGCCATCATTCGGGCATCCTGCAGGGTCAGGCCACCCTGGTTTATCCACAGACTGTTCATAGGGACTCTCTCATTAGCGACGGGTGACGTTCAGCAATTCATTGCCACGCCCTGCCATCTGATCAAAGGCCGATAACATACGGACATGGAGATCCATGGTTTTTCCAGCTTCCACAACATTCAGGTACTCAGCCATCAGGTCAACGTTGCTCTCTTCAAGCGCACCGCTGACCATCTGAACCTGTGGGTCAGGTACTGGTGTACTGCCGTCCGCCAGCCTGAACAGGCCATCAGGACCCCGGATCAGGTTTTTCACCGGGGGGTTGGCAAAGCGGATACGCCCCACCTCTTCAACTTCCTGACCACCGGCCGGAATAATACTGACAGAGCCCTCACTGCCAATGGTCAGCTGGCTGAACTCAGGAACCGTCAACGGACCCGCCTGTCCCATGACGCGGGCGCCGTTGCCTGTCAACACCTCTCCCGTTGCGGTCAGGCTGAGCAAACCGTTGCGGGTCAGCCCTGCCTGCCCCCTGGCATCTTCCACCACTAACCATCCGGCACCGTCAATGGCTATATCCAGCTGGCGTCCGGTGGGTTTCAGAAAGCCACTGGTAAAATCAGTGGCAGCC
>NZ_JAHHPP010000304.1 GCF_024606265.1 Endozoicomonas sp. SESOKO1 | reverse complement strand
GACCAATTTGCTGCCACCGCAGTAGGGCAGTCTATTCTCGGACAGGCTCCTAGCTCTCTGACAGAATCGTGACTACTCTTTGATCAATTCTGAAAACAATAAGTCTGACGATCTGCCCGGAGTTATTCCATGATCACTACCCATAACCTTGGATTTCCACGAATAGGTGCCAATCGTGAGCTGAAGAAGGCTCAGGAAAGTTACTGGCGTGGAGACCTGTCCAGGGCGGAGCTTTTAGTAGAAGGTCGTCGTCTGCGTAAACGACATTGGGAGCTGCAGACAGAATCAGGGCTTCACCTGGTTCCGACGGGGGATTTTGCCTGGTATGATCAGGTGCTGAACCATTCCCTGATGCTGGGTGCGGTGCCGGGGCGATTTTCGGAAGCGGATCCTGGTGATATTGATACGCTATTTCGTATGGCCCGCGGTCAAGCACCCACAGGAGAACCTGCTGCTGCCTGTGAAATGACTAAATGGTTTGATACTAATTACCATTATATAGTGCCTGAGTTGCACAAGGACCAGAAGTTCCAACTGTCTAACACTGCTATTCTGGATGAAACCGCTGAGGCTATTGAACAGGGGATCAGGGCAAAACCGGTACTGATTGGCCCACTGTCCTGGCTGTGGCTTGGTAAAGTCAAGGGTGAGTCCTTTGACCGGCTTGAACTGCTTGACAGTGTTGTCGAGGTTTATGGCAGGGTTCTGGCCGAATTGGCAGCAATGAATGTGGAGTGGATACAGATTGATGAACCCATTCTGGCCCTCGATCTTCCCCGGGAATGGCATCAGGCGTTTGAATCGGTATATAACCGACTGCAGGGAAGCAATGTCAAGATTCTATTGGCCAGCTACTTTGGCGGTCTGAATGGTACCACGACCACGGTCGTCAATCTGCCGGTGGATGGTCTTCATATTGACCTGGTACGAGACCCCGATCAATTACCGGCGCTGCTTGACCGCTTACCCGCCTACAAAGTTTTATCAGCGGGTGTTGTTAATGGTCGAAATATATGGCGTTCAGACCTTAAGCAGATAGTGCAGCAACTGAAGGAAGCAGAGGAGCGGCTGGGAGATCGGCTGTGGGTAGCACCAAGTTGCTCATTACTGCATGTTCCGGTTGATCTGGATAATGAAACCGGGCTTGATGATGAGCTGAAATCATGGTTTGCCTTTGCCCGTCAGAAATGTCAGGAAGTATCCGTTATTGGCCGGGTGTTAACCGGAGGGCACCAGGCACAGGATCCGGCTGTATTGAAAATAGTTTCTGAGGCGGAACAGGCGCTGTCTTCCAGGCAACAATCCCGGCGAGTGCATAACACAGCGGTAGAACAACGGGTGAGGGCATTAAAAGATGACAGCGATATTGATCATCGTCACTCCCCTTATGTGGTAAGGGCAAAGTTACAGCACGAAAAACTGAATCAGCCAGAATTTCCCACAACCACCATTGGCTCTTTTCCCCAAACACGGGAGATAAGGCAGAAGCGCTTACAGTTTCGCAAAGGGGAGCTGGATGAACAGTCTTATATCGAAGCGATGCAAGCGGAAATCCGCAATACCATTAAAAGGCAAGAGTCGCTTGGTCTGGATGTTCTTGTCCATGGAGAAGCAGAACGTAATGATATGGTTGAATACTTTGGCCAGCAGCTGGAAGGGTTTGCCTTTACCGCTAATGGCTGGGTGCAGAGCTATGGTAGTCGCTGTGTAAAACCCCCCATTATTATCGGTGACGTCAGCCGCCCTGAGCCAATGACCATTTCATGGAGCCGTTATGCCCAGCAGCAGACCCGTCAGCCGGTGAAAGGCATGTTAACCGGGCCGGTTACCATTCTCTGCTGGTCATTTCCAAGAGATGATGTGAGCAGAGAAACGTCCTGTCTGCAATTAGCGTTGGCATTAAGGGATGAGGTGGTTGATCTGGAGAAGGTGGGGATTGGCATTATTCAGATTGATGAGCCAGCTATTCGGGAAGGCTTGCCTTTGAGAAAAGCAGACTGGCCTGCTTATCTGGAGTGGGCAGTGAAGAGCTTTCGCATTGCTGCCTGCGGTGTAAAAGATGAAACCCAAATCCATACCCATATGTGTTACAGCGAGTTTAATGACATTATTGAATATATTGCGGCAATGGATGCGGATGTCATCACCATAGAAACTTCCCGTTCAGATATGGAACTGCTGGATGCTTTTGAAGCCTTTGAATACCCGAATGAGATTGGCCCTGGCGTTTATGATATTCATTCACCAAACGTGCCCAGTATCCAGTGGATCCAACAGCTGATGACCAAAGCGGCACAGAAAATTCCTAAACAGCGTTTATGGGTAAATCCGGACTGTGGATTAAAAACCAGGGACTGGCCGGAAGTAGAAGATGCTTTGAGAAATATGGTAGCCGCAGCAAAAATATTGAGGGCCGGTTAAGTGGTCGTTTTACTGTTTTCCGGCTTCTGTTGCTGAAACGCTCGGGCTGAGCGTATGTATAAAGAAAGTGTTTCCCTGTCGTGGTTCAGCAGCCTGTACGACAGCGAGAGGTTATGGCTATATGTCATAATGGGTCGCATGTAACTTCCGATCAGAAGCCCCCACTATAATCGGCTCGCCGATTTAGTGGAGGGAGTAGGTCACTCAAATAGAAATAAGCAGGGTATTGGTCGGCTATCTGTAATATCTCTGGCGTTAATGCTGGCAGTGGCGTTTCTGTCATCCCATTCACTGCTAACCGTCTCCGTTACTAATCCATTCAGATAGCCGGGTTGCTCGAAGCAAAAGGTTGTTGCCTCACTTTCTGAAGATGAAACGCCCTCGGTCTCATCCGATACAGACCTACTCTCTTCAGGGCTGTGTTGTTGACAGCCAGGGGGCGTTACCTCATTTTCTGAGGGTAGTCCTCCCCTGGTTTGATGTTGAACAGGGAAGGACGAGGCAAAGGAGAAGTAGTTATCCTGTATTTGTTGATAAGGTGCCCATTGGAAAATGTCCTGTGGAGGAACGGTCTGCATCATAGGTAAGTCATCAGCTGGATACAGTGCTTCCTCAGTGTCAGTTGGTGTTTTGTATACGTCGTTATCAAAAGGAGGAGTGAGATCCGTAAGCCAGATATGCAGTTCTTCCTGTTTGTTCTGCCCTGGTGGGCCTGGCTCAGGGGAGGACGGGTATGGCGAAACAGGAGAATGGTTGTCATTAGTCACCCCCAGCCTGTCCCATGGGTGTTCATCAATAGTTACAGGCTGCTCTCCGTTATGGCATTTAAACTCATAATCCAGAAGTTGTGAGACAGACTCAAACCAGGCTGGCCGATAATGATTGAGTGTAGAATACACATCATCCGGGGCTTGGCGCGTTTCCTGATTAACTGGGGAGATAACCTGCTTATTGCTGCTTATTGATACTTTAAAGGCTTGTGAAGAATCAAAAATATCTGTCTTTTTATTCGATGAATCAGTTTTTACTTCATGATCTGAGATTTTTATAGAAGGGGGTTCTGGTTTTTTTTCTTTAGATGTTAGGTTTACGTTTGGCTGTTTATTTGTTCTTTTTAATTCCTGGTTCAGGGTGATAAAAGATAAAAAGTCCTGAAGTATGATTCGCTCAGTTCTTTTCTGACAGGTTGATCCAGGAATGGCATTACCCAGGTCAATAAGCAGGTCACGAATTTCATGCCGACGATCAGATTCATAATTATTTTTAATTGATCGCTTTTCACTGGCTCCTATATCTGTTTGATTTTCTGCTCTCTTTCTTCTTTGGATATTAGGGAGTGTATGGTTTTGATTGGTGATTTGATTTAAAACTTTAATGCAAGTCATTAATAAACTTTTTCTAGAAAGTTTGTTTTTTA
Organism: Endozoicomonas sp. SESOKO1; assembly: GCF_024606265.1. GTDB lineage: Bacteria > Pseudomonadota > Gammaproteobacteria > Pseudomonadales > Endozoicomonadaceae > Endozoicomonas. The sequence continues at coordinate 13,163 of NZ_JAHHPP010000304.1, read as the reverse complement.
TTGGTGTTATATTTCTGATGGTATGCTCAATGTTTGAATATAATTCTGCCAGTATCTGCCTTCTTTGCTGCTCATTGATGTTGCGATTGCGTCTATCAGGTTTTTTTTTGTTTTTTATTTGATCTGTTGATAAACGGTTTTTCTTATTCCTGTATTGAGTGAGGCAGTTATTGGGTGACTGTTTGTCGTCCAGTTCATCTCTATCCTGTTGGGGTAGCTCCAATGGTTGAGATATGGTTATTTGGGTGGATTTTACTGTCTGCCTAGCAGGGGGAATGACTTCATTATCCGCATTATATGTTGGTTGTGTAAAGTGTGCTTTTTCCCGTTTTTTTCCTGAAGCCTCATTCCGGGGCTTCAGGGATACCGGTCGCTGAGAATCCTCTGCTTTATCGTAGCTGGTGGCAGTATGGATGGTTGAGAGTTGCATTTCCTGAAATGCCTTCCCGGCCGATTGCTGAGCGTAGGCCCTCAAAAAAGGGTTGTCACCATAGGCGGCTGGTATATGCCTGGTTGGGGTAATGCTGGTGACTGAAGACGTTGATGGTTTCGCTTCCTGACATGGTAGTGAAAACAGTTCAGACACCGGAGAGGGTAGTTGAAAGGTTGTAGAGTAAATGCCATCCATTAAATAACCCTTAATTACTTTTTATTGCCTGTTTTAAATAGGAAAATCGAGCGTGGTCAAATCAGCCAGTATTTGGTGTATTCGTGTTCTGGGGATATCTTTGCATATATTAAAAAAGTTAGCCTTGTGTCTTTGAATCAGGAATAAAAGTAGTCTGAAATTATATAAAAGTGTAATTTTTAATTATTCTTTTTATGCCCTTTATCAACCCTTTGTCACCCCTTTATCAACAGAGTGAGTGACGCGCCAGCCTGCGCAGGGATGCCAGAACCATGATTCACGAAAACCAGCTTAACCCCAGAGTACAGGCTCTTGAACCATCTGCAACGCTGAAAATCAATGAGCATAGCCAGCGGCTGATCAAAGAAGGGCGGGATATTATCCGCCTTGGGCTTGGTCAGTCTCCTTTTCCAGTCCCGGATAGTGTTGTCAACAGCCTGCAGAACCACGCCAGTGAAAAAGACTATTTACCCGTTCGAGGGCTCCAGGCGTTGCGTCAGTCTGTGGCGGATTATTACCAGCGCAGGGATGGCCTTGAGATTGATGCCGATTCAGTGCTGATAGGCCCAGGCGCCAAAGAGTTATTGTTTAATATCCAGATGGCCTGTCAGGCCGAGCTGATAATACCTGCCCCCAGCTGGGTGTCTTACGCTCCTCAGGCACTGATGCTTGGGTGCAACGTCCGCTACCTGCCAACAGCGATGGAGAATCAGTGGCAAATTTCTCCGTAGCAGCTGGAACAGTTACCACCGCCCGGGGATGATGCACGATTGCTTTTACTCAATTACCCGTCAAAGTCGGCAGGTTCTGGCATTGATCGCCCGCTTTATGGTGGACTCCCTGAGAGGCATGGGCTTACAAATGGCTGACCCGGTGGGCGGTTTTTATCTGTTTGTCAGCTTTGAGGGATTCGGAGAGCAATTGATGGCCCGTGGCATCCAAACCTCGGGTGATTTGTGCAATAACTTGCTATCAGATACCGGTATAGCCATGCTTTCCGGTAGTGATTTTGGTTTAATGGCAGACCAGCTCTTTGTCAGGATGGCATTTGTCGACTTTGATGGGGGCAAGGCGCTTGGTGCGGTAGCAGAAGGGCAATATCAGCCAGACGTTTTTGTACGGCAATATTGCCCCAGGCTATATGAAGCATGCCTGCGCATAAAGCAGTGGCTGGTGCTGCCGGGCAAAGACAATAAAGAATGATCTATTGAAGAAACAGGTTATAGGGATGAAGTGGTTAAAAGCTCTGGGCATTAGCCTGTGTATTTTTCTGGCAGGGTGTCAGACGGTATCAACAACCAACTCAGGGACTATTGGTGTCCAGCGTGAGCAGAAGATGTTCTCTCTGCTCTCGGAAAGCCAGGTGAATGCCATGTCTGCCGAGGCTTATCAGGAAGCGCTGAAAAAAGCCCGGGAAAAAGAAGTGTTGAATCAGAAGCCAGCGGACATTAAACGTCTGCGCAGGATTGCTGACCGTCTGGTGTCCCATGTGGGTGTGTTCCGGCAGGATGCCCGAAGCTGGAACTGGGAAGTTAATCTTATGACCGATAAACAGCTCAATGCCTACTGCATGCCTGGGGGCAAGATTATGTTTTATACCGGCATTATCGACACCCTTAAGCTGACTGATGATGAAATCGCCGCCATTATGGGCCACGAAATGGCCCATGCGCTCAGGGAGCATGGCCGGGAGGCCATGTCTCAGGCGTATGCCGTGCAATTGGGGCAGGATACCCTGGGGATTCTTCTGGGTATCACTCCTGAGGTCATGAGTGTTGGCAGTACCTTGGTGAATTACGCACTTACCTTGCCAAATAGTCGTACCAATGAGGCCGAGGCTGACCTTATCGGTCTGGAGCTGATGGCCAGGGCTGGATACAACCCAAGGGCTGCCGTCACCTTGTGGAAAAAGATGTCGGCGCAAAGTGAGGGCAGTGTGCCGGAATTTATGAGCACGCACCCATCCCACAATACCCGTATTAACGGGTTGAATGCCAATATTGCGAAAGTGGATCATCTCTACCGGCAGGCGATCAGCAAAACCAATTAACCGTCACAACAGAGGTAAAGATTTTTCTTTTTTCCGTGCCTCTGTGTCGGGGTTTTTTGGTATTTATTTCGGGCAAGCCAGCCTTCTTTCCGCTTTTTTTACAGAGGAACTGAACTATTAGCTAATGGGTCAGTCATATTTTCCAATATGAGCAATTCAACATGCATCTGTAACAAAGTGATATTCAGTTATGAACCTCTTCCCATTCAGTATCCGTCATCATAACCCGACACCACCTGCAGCCCCGCCGCGCTCTGAATCAGAAAATGCAGGAGCTGAACTTTGCGCTATCTGCATAGATGAATCGGATAACAGTCGCATTGCTGCAATGTATCCCTGTACCCATATCTATCACAAGAAGTGCATCGACAGGTGGCTTAAAGAGCCAAAGCATATCCGAATAGGTTGCCCAATCTGCAAACGGAAAATTACCAGTTATTTATACCCTGACAAGGAGCCACTCCACGTGGCAGCAGGCAGAGGCCAGTCTGATATTGTTAATGATCTGCTTGAACACGGTGCAAAAGCTACTGCCAGCACCAAAAAAGACGGGATAACTGCACTCCACTGCGCGGCAGGCAAAGGCGATGAGGCGACGATTAAATGTCTTCTCAAACACGGTGCCAATGCCAATGCCCTGACAACAGCTATGCAACCTGAGACTCCCCTCCAGGTGGCGATGTCAAATGGTCATGAAGCGGCCATGTTAGCCCTTATTGACAGTGGCGCTGATATTAATCGCCTAACCCCGGATAACCGGCTCCCACTTCACTTTGCCGCTGAAAGGGGTTTCCTCAGAACCATTGGGATTTTGCTTGACAAAGGCGCTGATATTCATATCGGTATCAGGCCCCGCTTCGATTTAATTGCTGGCAACAAGACCCCCCTCCATTTTGCAGTGGCGCACGGGCAACACGATGCTATCCGGTTACTGCTTGACCGGGGCGCCAATATCAATGCCCAATCCACATGGTTACGAAAAGTGTTCCGGCTTGAAATGGCAGTGAACCGTTTTGCAACAACAGCAACAACAGCAACAACAAAGAGTAAGGGAGCCGACAAACCGACGGTCAGGTACGGTGGTGTCAAGGAAGGCTGCAGTAAAGAGTACGGAAAAACACCGCTTCATATTGCTATTGAGAGTGGTCAGGCACAGACCGTTGATCTCCTGCTGAGCGCCGGTGCAGCCCCCAATGTGCTTATTGGCAGGGGCGAGACGCTATGGACCTGGATAAACAGGGCGAACAGACTGTCCGCACCCATAATCCGGTCGCTGGCACTGGCCATGTGCCGCTCAAAGGCACCCTGTGACGATATGCGTACCGGGTTACTCGGTGCGCTAATTAAAATCAATGACTGGAACCTGTTCGACCAATTGCTGGCTAAAACCCCGGCAGCTGACATTAAAAAACTTCATTATCCCGGTGCCCGTAAGTCAGCTTTTTACCAGGTGGTTGAAGAGGGACAAAAAGATAAAATCCAGGCCATGATAACCCGGGGGGCCGACGTCAATGGCCGTGACCATTCTGGATGCACCCCCTTGCACCTTGCAGTCTACAGCCGCCATGCGCAAGACGCCGTTGGGGTACTGGTTGCCTGTAAGGCTGACGTATATGCCAGAAACAACCAGGGGCAGACACCTCTGCACCTTGCGGCTGAATCTGGCCAGCCAGAGGTTATTGGTCAACTGATTGACCATGGTGCTTTCGTCAATGCTACCACCGCCAGAATAGTGGGTGTTACACCGGATGTGGTGGAGTATAACCGAGACACACCACTAGGGTTGGCGAAGTTCATCATGGAATGTCGCCAGTATAGCCTGCCATTGTCTGACAGTCCGGTTAGATCAAATACAGTTAAGACAGATGCCAGCGGCATGATGACCCCTCTCCATTACGCGGCCCTTGAAGGTCAGCTGAATGCAGTCCGGCACCTGCTTGACAGAGGTGCTTCCATCAACGCCAGAACCCAGAACGGACAAACAGCCCTGGGACTTGCAGAATCTGCCCTGATGAAAGCGACAGGGGGCGATGCGTCAGGCCTCCTCGGTAAGGCCCTGTCCCAGGGATCACCCTTGATCGGCGCAGAAGCGAAAGTCAAACCCTACCAGGACATCATCAATCTTCTGAAAGCCCGTTCGTCCGTTGACCCGGTATCTGAGAGTTCCTGATTTTGTTATTCAACCATTTTGTTTATTCAATCGGGGTGTAGGATAACGCAGACCAATGGTAAAACGAGGGCGAATAATTCCGGACATTGGTATAGCCAGCCGCCTTCAGCACCATCACGGTGAATGCGGACCGGATGCCGGCTGAACAGTAAACGACAATCGGGCTGGTTTTTTGAATATCCATGCCGGTTAATATTTTACTGATGTCGTCAAATGACTTTAAGGTGCCATTGACTGTAAGCAGCTGCTGGAATGGCAAGTTCACCGCCCCGGGAAGATGCCCTTTCCGCCGTTCGCCATGACCCGTTTCGCCACGGAACTCTTCCGGTGATCGTGAATCGATGACACGATACTGGGAGTAGTCCCTGTACAGGGCTTTGGTATGGATGGTGGAAGAAGTATCCAGGCTGGTTATTTCATAATCACTTTTGGTGTTGAAGAAGGTTGGGATGATGGTGGTTTTCAGCCCTTTTTCTCTCCAGTGGGAATACCCTCCATTCAGGATGCGGGCATTCTTTAATCCTGCCACGTGCAAACTCCAGGCAATGCGGCCATCTTCTCCCCAGCCCTGGTGAGCATCGCCATAAACGACAATATTATCTGTTGAGTCCAGACCAAGCTGCTGTATCTGGTGTTCCAGTTCATTATTGTTAAGTACAGTAGCCCAGGTCTCACTACCGGCCTTGCCATTCATATCAGAGAAGGATTGCCATTGCACTGAACGGGCTCCCGGGATATGTCCCATGAGATACTCTGAGTAGGGTCGGGCATCAATCAGAAGGTAATTGTTGAAATTGCTGGCAACCACCTCTGCACTGATAAAATAGTCTTCCGGGACTGCATGCATGAGTCTGAAGGGCTGAAACAGTAGCAAGATGAATAAAATGAATCTTTTGACGCATTGATTGGAAAATAATCGTTTCTTATTCATTCGGAACCGTCCGCAATTCACAAAAATAGACAGACTTCGGGAACAAAGATTAGTACAGCGATGGCAAAGTCAACAGTGCCCTGACGGCTGCCACCGGCCAGCATTCCTTCAGCGTAAGAATAAATCAGCGAGGCAGGATGCCAGCGGAGATGAACTTTATTTTCTGCCAGGAACATCAGAATTTTCACAAGAAGCTTGTTTATCCGGGATTTTGCAGAAACCTTCTGCCGGAACATCCAGGGCTGCATTGAATTTGCTGGACATGTTCTGAAAAGCGATCAGGCCAGTCAGTTCAATAACAGAGTCATCATTGAAATGCTCTTTCAGCTGTTTCATCAGCCCGGGGGTTACCTGTCGGTCACTGTAGGTAACCGCTTCTGTATATTCCAGGGCAATACGCTCCTGCTCATTGAACAGGTCAGAGTGTTGCCAGCTATCCAGTGCCTCTACTTTATTCATGCTGCCAGCACGTTTCGCCAGGGTCATGCTATTGATGTCGACACAGAAAGCGCACCAGTTAACCTGGGACACTCTGACGGTGACCAGCGAACGCAGTTCTGGAGACAGGGGAGATTTTTTTCGATCCAGAACGCCATAGAGTGCGGCGACAGCGGCAAATAACCGGGGAACTCTTGCCCATAGCAAGCCGGGCTTGAGGACTTTTCCGTAGCGGTGCTTCTGGCTCCAGAAAAAAGGCTTTAGCCACCAGGGATAAGAGCGAAGGGGTTTATCCGAAACGTACATGGCTGATTCCCGGTTTGCAGTTCCATAAGTAGGTTGATCGATGTTGGCAGGAAAGACGGTTATCTACAAGGTAGCTGGCCAGAGTTCAGTGCGGCAGTCCGTAGCCATTGATAAACAACGGCATTTTTTATTTTTTGTCTTTTTGGGCAGTTTTTACTCTGGGAAATCCAGCTTTTTATTAAAAAATCCTCTGCTATTCTTGAGAGGTGAAAAAAATCATTGGGGCTCAAATGAGTACGATCTTTTCAGAAATCACCACCGTTATCTGGGAGTACTTACTGATCTATTTGCTGCTGAGTGCCGGTGTTTATTTTACTCTCAGAAGCCGCTTTGTTCAGTTGCGTTACTTTTTTCACGCATGGAAGCTGATGCTGGGGTCTCGAAAGACATCCGGTAATGAAATATCGTCTTTCCAGGCCCTCTGTACCAGCCTGGCAGCACATGTAGGCACCGGTAATCTGGCAGGGGTTGCCATTGCGATCTTTATCGGTGGTCCCGGTGCTGTATTCTGGATGTGGGTCGTTGCCCTGTTGGGCATGGCATCCAGTTTTGTTGAAAACACCCTCGCTCAGCTCTATAAAACAAACAATAAAGATGGCACCTTTCGTGGCGGCCCTGCCTACTACATTGAGAAAGCGCTTGGCCTGCGCTGGCTGGGCATTCTTTTTTCAGTTCTGTTGTTGATTACCTTTGGGTTTGTTTTTAATGCGGTTCACGCCAACTCGGTATCCCAGGCTTTCTCCGGCCATATGGCGGTAAGCCCGGTATTGGTCGGTCTGGCCATTTCCGGGGTGACTGCCTTTATTATTTTCAGGGGGATTCACTCGATTGTCCGTTTTGCAGAGTCAGTGGTTCCTGCTATGGCCCTGGCTTATCTGCTCATTGCTTTTGGTGTTGTGGCTTTGCGTTTTAATGAAATGCCCGCCGTTATTACGCTGATCTTTGAAAGTGCATTTGGTCTTCATTCCGCCACAGGCGGAGCCATAGGTTATTCGGTGTCGCAGGCCATGATGCAGGGAATCAAGCGCGGCCTCTTTTCCAATGAAGCCGGTATGGGCAGCGGTCCCAATGCGGCAGCGACAGCCACACCCAAACCAAATCATCCGGCGACCCAGGGCATTGTATCCATGGTCAGTGTCTTTATCGATACGATTGTGATCTGTACAGCGACTGCAGCCATTGTTCTGTTATCCGGACAGCTGGAAGCTGGCGGTACCCTGAATGGTATCCAGCTGACTCAGGCTGCACTCGCTGATATTGTTGGAGGCTGGGGACAGTGGTTCGTTTCCATTGCCGTCATCTTTTTTGGGTTTACATCGGTTATTGCCAATTATTACTACGGTGAGTCAAACCTTCTGTTTATTCGTAATAGTCCTCGTTTATTACTGGCCTATCGTACCATTGTTGTATTTCTGGTCTTTCTTGGTTCCATCGCATCCCTTGAGATGGTATGGATGGTTGCAGACCTTGCCATGGGGCTGATGGCACTGATTAATCTTGTGATCATCCTGTTGCTCAGTGGCCCGGTTATGCAGGTATTGAAGGATTATGATTTACAGTCAGGATCAGGCCTTTCTCCAGAGTTTGACCGCAGTCGTTTTCCTTTTCTGGATCGAACTATTGATAAGGATGTCTGGGTTAATAAACCGGAGTCTGCAGAATCACTCGATAGTATTGGTAATGCTGACTTTCAGGAAACCAAATCCTGTTAGCGAAAATCCGTTATTTTTTGTTTTTTGCTGAAGAAATGATCTCTATGGGGTTTTATTTCGAAAAGCTGGTTTTTTTAGTTTTTTTTAAGGTATGTTTCATTTTGTCATAAAGTTATTCTAAGGTTTTGCTCAGGCTTTCAATTGCATTGACTGATATTTGTACGTATTGCATGCTCGGTTTATGCGTATTTTCTTGTCTTGTTGTCTAGTTTGGGTTAGGCGCTTGAGGTCTTGTTTTTAAAGGGTTTTAGCGTATTTTTCAGGGATTTCTATTGTTTGCCGGATAGGTGTTTATGCTTAGCACCTAAGGTTTATTCCCTAATATTATAAATTTTAATTTGAAATAAAAATCTGGAATACACAATGCGCCGGAAATTTTATGAATAATTTAATAGACTCCATCAATGGTCTGCTATGGGGCAGCATTCTCATGTACCTGCTGTTGGGTGCAGGTCTGCTTTTCACTGTAAAAACCCGTTTTGTTCAGATTCGCCGGTTTACCCTGGCGATGAAAACCATGCTGGGTAGTCGTGCGACTGATTGTTCTACTCATGTATCTCCGTTTCAGGCATTTTGTACCAGTCTTGCCGCACGAATCGGTACCGGCAATATAGCGGGTGTTGCGGTTGCCATTACCATGGGGGGCCCTGGTGCTGTTTTCTGGATGTGGCTGATCGCGGTTCTGGGTATGTCGACCAGTCTTGCAGAGAATATTCTTGCCCAGCTCTACAAGACTAATAACGGTGACGGTACCTATCGTGGTGGTCCGGCTTACTACATTGAGAAAGCCCTGGGGCAGCGCTGGTTAGGAATTATCTTCTCCATTTCCCTGATTATTGCCTTTGGCTTCGCCTTTAACAGTGTGCAGTCTAACTCCATTGCTGCTGCATTCACTGGTTATGGGATTCCAACGGAAGCCGTGGGTATTGGTCTGGCATTGGTGAGTGCCCTGATCATCTTTGGCGGTATTCGTTCCATTGCCAAGGTGGCAGAGATGATCGTACCGATCATGGCCTTTGGCTATCTGGGTGTGGCTCTGGTCGTGGTATTTATGAATATCACAGAGCTGCCAGCGGTCTTCAGCCTGATCATCAAGAGTGCTTTTGGGCTTGAGAGTGCTGTCGGTGGTGGCGCTGGTTACGCAGTATCCCAGGCGATGCAACAAGGTATCAAGCGTGGCCTGTTCTCCAATGAGGCTGGTATGGGTAGTGCCCCCAACGCAGCAGCAACCGCACACTCCAACCATCCTGCCAACCAGGGCCTGATGGGGATGCTGGGTGTATTTATGGACACTATCATTGTCTGTACTGCGACGGCTTCCATCATCCTGATGTCCGGTGCAATGGACGGTTCCAGTGTTACCGGTATCGAGTTGACGCAGCTGGCTCTGGAAAGCCAGGTGGGGCCGATCGGTAAGCACCTGGTAGCTGCGGCAATTCTGCTGTTTGCTTTCAGTTCGATCATTGCCAACTACTACTACGGTGAATCAAACCTGCGCTTTATCATGGACAATAACGGGTTGGTAAATGTCTACCGTATTGCTGTTCTGGGTATGGTGATCTGGGGGGCAACCAGCAACCTGCCAACCGTGTGGGCATTTGCCGACGCTTCCATGGGGATAATGGCGCTGATTAACCTGACCGCTATTCTGATGCTTTCTGGTATTGTCGTTCAGGTTCTGAAGGATTTTGACGATCAGGTGGCATCTGGTGTTACGCCGGTATTCAATCGTCGCAAGTTCCCATTCCTTGATAAAACCATGGACGCCGATGTATGGACCGAACACAGCTCTGGCCCAAGTTCTGAGAAGGAAAAAGTCAAGCGCACTACAATAGCAGACGTTTAATGCTGACTCAGCTGGAATCAGTGAAGGCCACTATATAAGTGGCCTTTTTTAATGGCTCCTGGATTTAGGCTCAAATCTTCAGCGCAACAGGGAGTGAGTCTGCCTGATCTTTTTCTGGATGCATCAGTGTGAGCAGGGTTTTGACAAAGTCCTTCCGCCTGATCTCATACTCATTAACGTGATGATTGGTCGATAGCCAGCCGTTAACTCTGTTCTCAAAATCATTACGGCGTACATGGCCAGTCAGCTTCATTTGAAGATTCTCAGTCAGTGCATGAAGTTTTTCTTTAAGCGGGTTCGGCTGGCCGCCGGGTTTTTCGGTTTTTTCCTGAGAGTGCAGGGCAATAAACTGTCTGGCTTTATTCAGGGTAAGCAGGGAGCGCATAAGCAAGCCATAAATGCGCTCTGCGGTGTTTTTGGGGTTGTTAAAAAGAATGGTTCTGGGTAAGTCAAATACCACCCCCTGTTGTAATTGCTCTGTCAGCGGGTCAAGCTGATCAGCGAGGTGCTTCAGCGTATCGTTCATTAATTGGGTTTCTTCAGCAAAGGATAAACACCATACCGGCCTCACAACACCGGGAACGTGAATGGCCAGGCGTGATGCAGTTTTGTGGGATACCCTGGCGTCAACGCTGACCTGCAGTCCCATGGCTTTCATACCCAGATCACCGTCTTTAAGGTGAATGTTGTAGGTGTTTGGCAGTTTAATTGCCTGGCATCCGGGGATTTGCCAGATGATGATGCTTTTGGGTATTTCTGAATCACTGAAGGGGTTAAGTGCTTGCAGCTTGTCAAAGAGTGTCCTGGCAGACTCGGCCGTTGTGCAGATAACGTCAATATCCTTGAATGATAAGCAGCGGTTCTGTAAAAAACGCGCGTATGAACCGGTAATCAGGATAGTGGGATTGGTGAAAGAAGCATTGGCTTCCTGAATAATCTCCAGCGTTTTCAGCATCAGTGCACTTAACCTGGGAAACTGCTTTTCCGGGAAACCCGGTCCGCCGGTTTTTACCAATTGCTTCAGGGTTTTATCCACACTGACGGGGGATTCTCTGCCAGTGACGACAGATGCCTTCTGTTGACTGGCAAAGGCTGTGTATTGGTGATGACTATCGCTGTTACGCCCCGGGGCAACGACATTGTTTCGTTTAAACAGTAATTCATCAATTATATTGGCTTCGGCGATATTGGCTTCGGCGCAGTATTGCTCCAGCCAGAGGCCCAAAGAATGGCGCAGCTTGCTTCCTTCCGGAAAATTCCGGAGGTAGCCCAATACTTGATTCTTATGTATTTCTCGCCCATCAACAGGCCGCCTCTTGATATAGCAATATGCCAGGAAGAAGAAATGCAGGCGTGAATTCTGGAATGATTTCCTCAGGGTTTTGATCGATTGCAACACCTGTTCTGCTGATACTCTCTGATGATCAATTGGCAGCTCATACTGCATGGCCATGAATTTCAATACACATTGCAGTCGATGTTGCTCATCGTCTTTGGCCGATGCGATGTTCAGGATTTGCCAGGCCGTTTGAAGAATATCCTGGGCTTCGCTGGTTTCATCGTACCGCTGGGATTGTTTCAGCCTTTGAATAAGATACCTGGCTTGCCTTGAAGAATGGTCCCCGGGTGCTTCATTAAATGCTGCCAATACTTTCTGGTTATCCAGATGGTTGCCATTCAATTCTCTTGCACTCAATGCCAGCTGAGAATAAAAAATAGCTTTTTCCAGTAACCAGCCTCCACGTTCATAATCCTTGACCACCTCATCCGGTGTGACCTGCTGGCTATTCAACGTCAGGCCTTTCTGACAGCATTTCGCCTTGAAGCGCGCTATTCCCAGCTTGCCTTCTGGACTATTCGGGAAGTCCCTGACCACTTCTGCCGGGGGAACCCGGTGGCCATTCAACGTCAGGCCCCTCAGGCAACATTGTTCCTTAAAGCGCGCCCTCCCCAATTTACCTTCCGGACTGTCCGGAAAATCCTTAACCACCCCATGCGGTGTGACTTGCTGGCCATTCAGCGTCAGGCCCTTCAGGCAACATTCCGCCTTGAAGTGTGCGATTCCCAGTTTGCCTTCTGAACTCTCCGGGAAATCCTTAACCACCGCATCCGGGGTGACCGGCTGGCCAGCCAATGGCTGGCCCTTCAGGCAACATTCCGCCTTGAAGCGTGCGATTCCCAGTTTGCCTTCTGAACTCTCCGGGAAATCCGTAATCACTGCATCCGGTGTGACCAGCTGGCCATTCAGCGGTAAACCTCTCAGACAACATTCTTCTTTGAAGCGGGCCAGCTCCAGTGTTGCATTAACGGCCTGATAATCCTTGACCACTGTCTCCGTTGTAACCAGCAGGCCACTCAGCGGCAGGCCTCTCAGGCAACATTCCTCCTTGAAGCGTGCTACTCCCAGTTTGCCTTCTGAACTGTCCGTGAAAGCCTTTACCACCGCATCCGGTGTGACCCAATGGCCATTCAGCAACAGGCCCTTCAGGCAGCATTCCGCTTTGAAACGTGTTATCCCCAGTCTGGCTTCGGGACTATCCGGAAAAGCCTTGACGACCGCATCCGGTGTCACCGGCTGACCATTTAACAGCAGGCCTCTCAGGCAACATTGTTCCTTGAAACGCGCTATTCCCAATTTGCCCTCCGGGCTATTCACAAAACCCTCAACCACCTCGTCCGGTGTGACCGGCTGGCCATTCAATAACAGGCCTTTCAGGCAACATTGTTCCTTGAAAAGCACTATTCCCAATTTGCCTTTCGGGCTATTCGTAAAACCCCCAACCACCTCGTCCGGTGTGACCCTCCGTCCATTCAATGGCAGGCCTTTCAGGCAACATTTTTCTTTGAAGGTTGCCAGCTCCAGTGTTGCCCTGGCGGCCTGAAAACCCTTAACCACCACATCCGGTGTGACCAGCTGGCCATACAGCGGCAGGCTCCTCAGGCAACATACTTCCTTGAAGCGCAGTATCCCCAGTTTACCTCCCGGAGTATCCGGGAAATCCTCAACCACCGCGTCCGGTGTGACCAGATGGCCATTCAGCACCAGGCCCCTCAGGCAACAGTGTTCCTTAAAGCGGGCTAT
>NZ_JAHHPP010000303.1 GCF_024606265.1 Endozoicomonas sp. SESOKO1 | reverse complement strand
ATGCAGTGGACTGCAACTCCATTTAGACCGGTTCGACTCCGGTACTCGCCTCCATTTCTTTTTCCATGTCATTATTCACTGCTGTTAAAAAAAGAAAGAGCTCCAGCGTCCGGGGAATTTCTTTTTTTCCCGGATGAATTCCAGAAGTGAAGCCAGTGGCATATGTTTCAGTGACTCCCTGGCTGCCCGAAACCCATCACCATAAATGGGGTCGGCACTCAGTTCTATCTCCTTTCTTCGGAATTCAGCATCTTTGGTATCAAGGTTTTTCAACCAGATATACTCCATTAATACACACATTCCTTCCTCTACCTTCAGAGGCAGATTTTCATAATAATTATAAAAAAACCAGGCATGAGTGAGCTCATGAATCATTACGGTTCGGAAATGCTCTTCCGGGAGGTTTATCTGGATTAATATGCAATCAAAATTTCTGGCCAATATCTGTCCTTTCCGATGAGTTGTCGTGGTTCGAGTAACTCCCAGAATGGGATGATTATCATGAAAGTCATGTTGACTTGCGTCGTTTAGCTCATCGCGGCCGCAGAGCTTTACCGGTGTCTGTGTCGAGTTCAATCTGAGCCCCACCGATGCCAGGGCTGCGCGCATTTCAATAGCAATATTGTCTGCGCGTTCCTGGGTGGAAACCCCGTTGAGGCTACATTTGTTGCAGATAACCACGCCGTCGGGATACTGCATACCGCCATTGGTGAGATTTTCACAAACAAGCCGACTGCAGCTGGAACATTCCGGATGTCCGTCATGGTCATTACAAAAGGCGTTGCCCCAGAAATCCACAAAGTAGTTTCTAGTGAGAGGGTTCCGGCAGACAGAGCAGAGTGGGGCGGTCTGCTTTTGCGCACAAACCGGGTGCCAGGCCATTTTATCAAGTTCCACATAGTTTCCCTTAACGGGCTTTCTGCAACTTGGACACCTGAGGCAGTCCGGATGAAAAGCCCGGTTCCTGAATACGACAAAAGCCTTTCCTGCAAATGGCTTCCTGCAGCCACTGCACCTGAAACAACGCGCGTGCCAGCTCATTCCCATCGCCTTGACACATTGACCCTTGAGTGGCTTTTTGCAGCCTTGGCAATAGCTCATGACCTTCCCTGATGCTTGTGTAATCAGTCCCCAGACCATTAACGGAAGAATTCCTCTTTCAATAATCGTAACAACAATTATTCATGAACAAGTGGTGATGTGGTCTTCTTTCCAGCTTAATCAGATATGATGATCGGCAGCCATCTTTTTCAGTCTACTTGCTTCTGCATGGTAGTATTGGCTTGTGGTATTGATTGAATCATGACCTGCAAATATAGCAAGGTCTTCGATATCCATTTTTCCAGCCAGGTGTGTCAACGCTGTATGGCGCAGCGTGTGAAACGGCAGTCCCTGCAATCTGCGCCCGATATCCGGTGACGCCTTGCTCTGACAATCTTCCATGAAGGATCGCCACCAAAACCGAAGCCCCCGGGCTGAAAGCGGGGTGATCCGACCTTCGGTTTTGCGTGTTTTTGGAGCCAGGGGAAAAGGGTCTCCGTACAGACCTGAAAATCCATTCATTCGCCTGTATTCAATGATTTGCTGTTGAAGTACTTTATTTAAGGGGACCTGCCTTCTTTTTCTGCCCTTACCCAAAACACTGAGATAAAAGCCATTGTCATTATCAGGGTGTATGTCTGAACAGGTATGTCCCGTTAGCTCAGATTCCCGCAGAGCCAGCCCATAACTCAAAGAAAGGATAAGGCGGGTACGGGCTGATTCAAGCCGTTCTCTTTCGGTACCCATTGGCAAGCTTGCCAGACACTCTTTAATATATTGCCACTCAGCATCGTAAAAGTATCTGATAACGGTGGTGCCCCGGGCCACTTTTTCACCAGATCGAATGAGTGATGCTGCCGGATTACCAGCGGTGTAGCGATTTTTCTCCAGAAAAGAGAAAAAAGAGGACAATACATCAATCACCTGATCGGTGCTTTTTCCCGGTTTAATGGGGGATTTAAACATAATTCTTTCCGGCTGGCCGGGCAGGATTCCGGGCATAAGCCAGCGCGGTGGTAAATTCTGGATAAAATTGACGTAAGATTGCAGGTGTTTCAGGCGAACATCTTTATAGCCAATTCCCAATTCAAAGTATAAAAACGCCGTCAGCCGGGTTATTTCTCGCTCGTATCGGCGCAAGGTCTCTTCTGAGCGTGCTCCGGACTTGTTCAGGAAAAGCGTCATTGCTTCACCATCGCTGCCTGCTCCCATCATGTTGTCATTTTCATGACGATAGGCGGGGAGGGCGTTCAGAAAAACAGGGGGTTGAATCGGCTGGCTCACGGTGATACCTCAGGAGTATCGGTTTTTTTAGACAGTGCTTTTTCAAACGCCTCGGCATTGCCGCGGGCTCTTTCAAGCTCAAGCCGGAGAGTACCGACTTCATCAAGTCGCTTTTCCGTTTCCAGAAGCTGGCTTTCCAGCTTTTCTTTATCTGACATTGCCGCCTTGTATTGCTGTTGGATCATGTGGGATTCCCTGGCCCCGACCAGAAGGTTTCGCGCTGTGCCTAATAGATTGCCCTGATCACAGTCCAGCAGCACCATTAACTGATTGGCAAGCTGAACCATGGTCTCTAACTTGCCTTTCTCTGAAGACAGGCTGTTTCTCTCTTCGCAAACTTGAATATATGCCTTCGACTTGTTGTCCAATCGGCTCTGCAGCTCCAGGTTATTTTTTTTCAACTCCTGTTGCTCCTGAAGTTGATTGCTTATCTTCTTTTCCAGTCCCTGCTTTAGCCTTCGCTCATCATCGACTACGCCGATCCAGTGATTCAGTTGCTCCTGGCTCCGATGATCCATCTGTTTCTCAAGATTGCTTATTGCCTGAAGATGAATGGCTTTTTGCTCAGCAGCAGCAGACTGTAGCTGCTCGATTTGTCGCTGTTCTGATTTCAGCAGTGTTTCCAGTTCTTTCAGATTCTGATTTCTCTGCTGCAAAGTGAGCCTGGTTGAATCGAGTTCTGCACTGAGCTGCTGGACCTGACCCTGGAGTTCAGAGTTGCTGCGCGATAGCTGGCTATTTTTTTCCAAAAGCTGATTCAGGCTTTCCTTTAGCTCATCGATCTCCTGGTTTGCGGACTCTTCAAAATTCCGTTGTTCTTCGGATAATTGATGCTTCCACTGGGCAATGCCTCTTTTCAAACCTCTGACCAGATCATCTGGCAATTCAAGCTCCTCAGCTTCACCAATAGCGCCCAGATATCGCCATTCATTGTAATAAGGCAGTACCGTCTGCTTTCCCATTTTCCCGATGCGGGCAACCTTGTCAGCGTTAATTCTCTCACCTTTCTCTTTCAGGTCATCAAGAATGCTGAAAATGTGCTGCCTTCTCACCTTGGCCTGTTCTGACTCCTTCATAATGTGCATATCTCAAAATAATAGAACCAATAATACCAGTATTGTAATACCAGTATTATCAGTCTCTCAATAGAAAACTTTACTGCCGGTAACTGAACTTACCGGCAGTAATTTGTATCTGATAGTGGATATGGATAGCAATAGCCAGAGGGCAAAGCCTGTTGGTGGCAAGACTGGGCATGGATGCATGGCGGCTGGTTCGGATGTCGACTCCTTCAGGAACCAACCTACAGGGAAAGATTTGCGTTTGGGTTTCGCGACAGCCTCAAAATGTCGGAGGAAAATGCTGGTCGAGCCAAGGGTGGATACAGTGAGGATAGGAATGCAGGGGAGGGTTAGGGCCCTGAAGAGTAACTTCTAAAATACTCTCACGACTGTGTAGAGCCCTGAATATATAGGCGTGCTCATTTAAGGTAACGAGCCTTCTGCTTGATTTTTTCAACCAGTTTTTTGCCTTTGGCAGTCAAAGTCAGCTTAAAATATCGACCATCATCTTCATGCTGAACCTTTTTAATCAATCCCAGGCCCGGTCTGTCGTGCCGTCCTTCACCCAGTCGTTTGACACTGACCGCAATATCACTTGGGGTGCCACAGGTGAGCTTTTCAGCATTGACAAGATCTGTAATGGTTTCCCCGGGGTTTTCTGCAACCACAAGAAGAATTTGCCATTGGATAACCGTCAGTGGTTGTTCCTGCATCAACTGGGTTAATTTGATAAGACCTTTTAAAGTCATTGGCAGTTACCTTTCTCTAGTTAGTTATGAGGTTTGTTGTGGACTAGTAGCGTCGTTTACTTTCCATGAAGTTAGGCTTAAGCCTAGTCAGTACAACTGTTACGGCGACTGCTATACCAAAATAAATAGTAGACAGTTTTCTACTGTTATAGCAAGTTTCCGTTTACAGTCGTTGAATTTTTCGGCAATTGGCAGCAAAACTGTTACGTTAGGGAACAAACATTTAAATGGAGTTCCGTCAGTAAAAAGTGCGTCCAGCCAGATTGCCATTTGGCCCGCAATTATTATGACGACAGGCGGATAGAGCACAATGACGTCTAATGAGCAGTGTTTCCTTAATACTGGTAAAGTGTTTGACAACTATTTTCGGAAAAAATTCTCTAAAAAATAATATTACGTATATATTGTCGTGAATAAATCTCTGAACGATATTTTTTTTCCTGACTGATAAGCGATATATCGATGATATTTATGTTCGCATAATATATATTATGTTAAAAAAACAATATCCGTCACACCTTATTAATATCCAAACCAATGCATTCTTTCTCATGTGAGAATCATTCGCATTTGCATCTTTGAAAAGCCAGTCTATTCTAAGCCCAATCAATAACAAATGATTGGGATATAAATATGACCGCTTTTCAAAAAAGCAGAATATTCTTTATAATTTTCTTTGCCTCTCTTCCCGGGTATTTACTGGCGGGACTGGAGGAAAGCGCTAAAAGTCACGAAATATCATTACGTTACCTAAGCGATGGAACATTAAAAGGTCATATTAATGTTCAGTGTTCTGACCAAAACAATTCTTGTGAATCCACATTGGTATTTGAACGGGATGATGGTTATCCATACGGTGTCGCATCGTCTTCTTTAAAAGAGATGAAGTTTCAGGGACACTTTCAAAGAGATTTAAATGACTTGTCTGAGCTTGGTTCAATAACCGTACAAAAAGACAGTAAGGAAACCAAACTTCCATTAAGTATTGATTATGATGAGCTATCCCTTGGTGATAAAGACAATCCGATTACCAGGGCTGTGATTGCTCATCTTCACCCATCCTTGATTCATCATGCAAAAAAAGAATTAGAAAACATTACTGAGACTGCAGACTACCTGACGGGTACGACAAGGAACTCCGAGACCCTGCATTTATTCAAGCCAGAACAGCACAACCTTTCTTACACAGATTCCAGTAAACTGCAAAGCTCTATCCCCGGCGATTTTATGGTGCTTGATATTGGTGAAAGTTACTCGATGGTCCTTATCTTTAACCAGGACAATGTTCCGAAGTTGATCTATGTACTTGATCGCTGGAAACTGTACAGAGATCCGGTGTTTAAAAGAATTATCGGCTATGGTGACCTGGTTGGTCTGGTTTTGCATGGCATGGACTTTATCAAATACGGCGGGGCATTGCTGGGCATATCAAGCCATGCTCATCATCATACTCACATTGCCTTCCTGAAAGATCTTGCCAGCTCTATTGGCATTGGACATAGTGCGTATAATATTTTGGGCAATCTGGTCAGTTCGGGCTTCCATATTGCTGAAATTATTGACCATAGCCATGGTGTCAGTGAATTTATCAGTGGTGGTCAGAAGCACTTTCATGACCACGATCATGGTGAATGGGGAGAACTCTTTGGTGCAATGCACTTAACGCATACTGTCGTTGAAATGATTGCCGAGCCTTCTCTTGCTCATGGGATTCAAACTGTTTTAACCTTTGCAAGCTTCGGTTATCACCATGTGCCACATCGTTACTATGAATACTCAATGTCAGAGGTTCTACGTACAGTAATATACTCCCAGAGTCAATCTCATCTTAGTGATAGAATTTTGAACTGACTCATTACTCTTCAGACTCTGATCACTAATAGTAAAGGTGGCCGGAGTCTCCCCTCCCCTTACATTGACCTGTTGAACTATCAGAAACTGGTCGCATTTCTAATGAAATATTGCCAGAATTGTGGATCTTATAGACAGTAATACGCGTCCGGCGTTGTATTTTTTATACATGCTACAGTAATTCGCCGTGTAAACGCTAAACACGTCAGGGCAATGGCTGCCAACTCAGAATAAAAATGTGATACCGGGGTAATAAAAGAGTGCAAAAGATAGTCAATGTGAACGGCTCATGGTTAGTCGCCAGTGTTATTGCGGCTGGCATTGGTATCTACCTGCTGACTGCTGATGTCGTAAATATCAACGATTCTGAAAAAGTTTCCCCTCCGTCCCGCAGCAACAATGAAACTACGGTTATTTCCGTTGTCCAGGCCTCGCACTTTGAGCAAGTACCCGTAAAACGCACACTTACTCTCTATGGCACAACGGAAACGGACCGAACCGTCACAGTCAGTGCTGAACTGGCAGCCCGTGTTATTAATATCAGTGCCAAACGTGGCCAGCTAATGGCTGCGGGAGAAGAAATTATCCGTTTGCGTGAAGGCAGTCTGAAGGCTCAATTGAAGTCTGCCGAAGCTCGGGTGAATCAGGCTGAGCAGGATTACCAGTCAGCCCTTTTGCTGCAAAAGAAAAAACACATTGCCGATAATCAGATTACTCAGCTTGAGGCCTCCCTGGCTGAAGCGCTGTCTCAAAAGAAGCAGTTCCAGACTCTGTGGGAAAATACACTGATTAAGGCTCCCGTTTCCGGCATTCTTAACAAGCGCCATGTGGAAATAGGTGACTTTATTGATATAGGCAAACCGGTGGCTGAAATTCTCGACCTTGACCCGCTGGTGATCGATGTTGATGTTCCCCAGAATCACATTAATTTCTTTTCGTCAGGCCAGAAAGCAGTTGTCCGATTTCCCGGTGGGGTAACCAGCGAAGCCACTATTCGTTTTATTGATCGACAGGCTGATGCATCAACCCGGACATTTTCTGTCGAGTTAACCATCCCCAATCCTGATATGAAAATCCCGGCAGGACTCAGTGTAGAAGCTGACCTTTTGATGGAAGAAGTAATGGCATTGGAAATAAGTCCTGCATGGCTTGCTTTGAGTGAAGATGGAGAGCCGGGGATAAAATGGGTGACCACGGGCAATCGGGTCGAGTTCACCCCGGTAGATGTTGTCAAGTCTGAAAGTAACCGCCTCTGGGTGACAGGCGTTCCTGAACAGGCCAGAGTCATCACCCGCGGTCAGGGCTTCGTTCGATCCGGTGATCAGGTTGATGTCATCAACCCTGATGTTTCTCTGGTTACCGGGGAGTAATGGCCAATGCGAAGTCTGATTTCTGCATCGCTGATGCGAACCCGAACCGTCATAATGATGCTGGCGTTAATCCTGCTTACCGGCCTGGCCAGCTATCTTACCATTCCGAGAGAGTCGAACCCTGATATCACGATTCCTGTCATTTATATCTCCGTATCACACGAAGGCATCTCTCCGGAAGATGCCGAACGGCTGCTGGTACTGCCCCTGGAGAAAGAACTCAGGGCCATAGAAGGTGTTAAGGAACTCAAGGCAACCGCATCCCAGTCTCACGCCTCCATTACTCTTGAGTTTATCGCTGGGCTGGATACGGATGAAGTGCTCGCAGACGTCAGGGACAAGGTTAACCTTGCCAAAAGTAAGCTACCTCAGGATACGGATGAGCCCACGATCAACCAGATTTCCTTTGCCAGTATGCAACCGGTGATTACGGCGGTACTTTCTGGCAATTTGCCAGAGCGTGCACTGGTCAGAATAGCCCGGGAGCTTAAGGATGTGCTGGAATCCAGAAAGCAGATTCTGGAGGTGGATATCGCCGGCGACCGGGAGGAAGTGGTTGACGTTATTATTGACCCACTCAAGCTGGAAAGTTATGGGCTGGTTCCTGCGGATGTGATCAACCTGGTGTCCCGGAACAACCAACTGGTTGCTGCGGGCAATATGGACAATGGTAAAGGGCGATTCTCGGTCAAGGTCCCCGCTGTCTACAAAACGGTGGCTGATATCCTCTCCCAGCCCGTCAAGGCAGATGGTGATCGGGTCATTACCTTTGGTGATATTGCCAGCGTTCTCAGTACGTTCAAGGATGGTGGTGGTTACGCCAGAATGAACGGCAACAGCAGTATCGCCCTGGAAATCAAGAAACGCCCCGGGGAAAACATCATCGAGACGGTGGCACTGGCCAAAGCCATTATTGCTGAAGGCCAGAAACTGGCACCGAAAACCCTGCAGGTCGACTATGTGGGTGATCAGTCGGTGGATGTGGTGGATATGGTCAATGACCTGCAGAACAGTGTTCTGGCGGCCATCATTCTGGTGGTTACGGTCATTGTCGGGGCGCTGGGTTTTCGCAGTGCCGTGTTGGCAGCCATCGCCATCCCGGGTTCTTTTCTTGCCGGTATTCTGATCATCGCCCTCATGGGCTTAACCATTAATATGGTGGTCCTGGTCGCTCTGATGATTGCCGTTGGTATGCTGGTAGATGGCGCTATTGTAGTCACCGAATATGCCGACCGGAAAATGAGTGATGGCGTTGCCCGCAAGCAAGCGTATCAGGAAGCCTCATTACGTATGGCATGGCCAATCACCGCGTCGACAGCAACCACTCTTGCTGCCTTTTTCCCGCTGATGTTCTGGCCGGGCATCATGGGTGAGATGATGATGTTCCTGCCATTAACCCTGATTGCTACCCTCTCTGCATCCCTGGTGATGGCCCTGATTTTTATACCAACCATCGGCTCCCTGATTGGCAAGCCCAGAAAGCTCAGTGAGTTGGAAAAACGATCCATCACTGAAGCGGAAACCGGTGATTTACACAATGTTCCCGGTTGGGTCGGCGTTTATATACGCACCCTGTCCAAAGCGATCCGACACCCTGTAAAAATACTGTTCTCTGGCATGGCCATGGTGGTAGCCATTTATTGTGCATTTATCAGTTTTGGCAAAGGCTTTGAGTTCTTTCCTGATGTCGACACCAATAACATCACCATCAAGGTTCGTGTGAACTCCAGCAACCTGTCCATTGATGAAAAAGATGAGATCCTGAGAAAAGTGGAAGCGATTGTGCTTCAGCAGCCGGAATTAAAAACACTGTATGCTCGAACCGGTGATAACCAGGAGGTGGGTACCCTCCGCCTGAACATGGTGGACTGGAAATATCGCCGGAAAGCAGCATTGATTGCAGCAGAAATTGATCAGAAGCTTTCGCATTTTGCCGGACTCGATATCACCGTTGAACGAAGAAAAGATGGCCCTCCCCAGGGCGAACCCCTGGAGCTGGTGATCAGTGCCAACGACCTTGATGTCCTACACGAAACCGTCGGCCAAGTCAGATCGGTTCTGGCGGGTATCGATGGCTTCACCAATCTGGAAGACGACGGCCCTACTGTCGGCTATGAATGGCGCATT
The DNA here is from genome assembly GCF_024606265.1 of Endozoicomonas sp. SESOKO1. GTDB lineage: Bacteria > Pseudomonadota > Gammaproteobacteria > Pseudomonadales > Endozoicomonadaceae > Endozoicomonas. The sequence continues at coordinate 7,880 of NZ_JAHHPP010000303.1, read as the reverse complement.
GATGTAGACCGTGCCGGAGCTGCCCGTTATGGTGCTGATGTCAGCAGCGCCGGCGGCCTGGTTCGCCTGGTGACCTCTGGTTTGAGGGTGGGCAGTTATCGTCCGGATGACAGCAGTGATGAAGTGGACATTCGTATTCGTTTTCCGGAGTCAGACCGCCACCTTGAGAGCATCGATCAGCTTCGGTTAATGACCCCGGCGGGCCTGGTACCCATCAACAACTTCACTACCCGGGAAATTGCCCCAAAGGTCGACAGTATCAAGCACCTCGATGGAAAACGAACCGTGAGTGTCAGTGCCAACCTGGCCGAAGGCGTTCTGTTGAATGATCTGCTGCCTGAGTTGCAAGCGCAGCTTAATACTTTGGATGTTCCACCGGAAGTCAGCTTTACCATTAAAGGGCAGAATGAAGACCAGCAGGAAAGTAGCCAGTTCCTGGTCAAGGCATTTACGGTTGCCCTGTTTGTAATGGCCATGATTCTGGTGACTCAGTTCAACAGCTTCTACCAGGCCTTCCTGATTATGTCAGCGGTTATACTTTCCACCGGTGGCGTGTTACTCGGATTGCTTCTGGCTGGCAAACCCTTTGGCATTGTGATGTGCGGCATCGGGGTCATTTCGCTGGCAGGCATCGTGGTCAACAATAATATTGTGTTGATTGATACCTACAACCTGTTACGTAAACAGGGGATGAAAGCCGAAGAAGCGATTCTTCGAACCGGCGCCCAGCGTCTGCGACCGGTGATGTTAACAACTATCACCACTATTCTGGGGCTGATGCCAATGGTGCTCTCCACCAATATTGATCTGTTCAACCATCGGCTTGAGATTGGTGGCCCCACTGCCCAGTGGTGGAATCAGTTATCAACCTCCATTGCCGGTGGACTGGCCTTTGCCACTGTGCTGACACTGGTCCTGACACCCTGCCTTCTGGTGATCGCCGGTCGGAGGCAAGATAGAAAGATGGCTCAGTAAGCCATCCACTTCAGGCAATAGCATGTCCTATTGCCTGAATCACCCGTTATTCCAGAATCGTAACCTTATCACCTATCCGGATAATGCCTTCCTGATCCGGAATAAGGTTCTGGCCAAAAATAACCCCCATTTCCGTCCGACGATATTGAGCCAGCGTAAACAACGGTTCCCTCCCCTCTTTCTGCCCGGTTTCAGGGTTGACGGTGGTCATCACACACCGCGAACAGGGTTTGGCTACCCGAAATGTGATATCACCTACCCTGATCACTGACCAGTCGTCTTCTTCATAGGGTTGTTGACCACTGATGACAATATTCGGTCGGAAGCGGGACATGGGCACGGCCTCAGTCAGGCGTTGATTCAAATCCGCTAAAGACGCTTCATTGGTGAGCAGGAAAGGAAAACCATCGGCAAAACTGGTGTGATCCTCTGGTTTTGAGTATCTGGCATCGGTTGGCCTTATTGACCGTTCCGGTTGATAAAACAGCCTGCATTTCATATCCAGGAGATCACTGAACCACTGGGCAGCGTCATCCCCGGCATCCAGTGCCTGACAATCGTCTTTCCAAACCGTTACTGTCGAACAATACGCCTCCTCCTCCGGTGTGCAAACACAGAGGTTCTCAGCAGCGGGTCGGGTAATCAATAGCCCCCCATCAACAACGGTTGTGGCCACGGTTGCCAGAACCGGATATTGTCGCTGGGTGATAAACCTGCCATTTTCATCAGCCAACAGCCAGCGGCGATCATGCTCAAAACCTCTTGGGGTTACCTGGGCACTGTCAAGGGGAATTGCCCTGGTTGATTTGATTGGGTAAATCGCCAGCCGGGTTACTTGCATCCGCTATTGCTCCTGAAAATTTTTAGCCTGAAAAATATTAGCGCCCAAGGATACGGCTAATGCTTGTTTATGAGAAGAACGAGCATCAGAATATCCGGCAACATACACGGGTTATAACAGGATTTTCAATGACACCGCAGCTGGTTGATATAGGCGTTAACCTCAGTGACAAGGCTTTTGACAAGGATCGAGATGAAGTTATCAGTCGTGCGGTTGAGCACGGTGTTACTACCATGATCCTCACCGGTACTTCTTTGACAGAATCACAGGAGGTACTGGGGCTGGCCAGAAAATACTCTGAGCACTGCTTCTGTACCGCCGGTATTCACCCTCACGGGGCCAAAGACGCGAATACCCAGATCTTTAACGAGCTGAAAGCCTTATTCAGTGAACCGGAGGTGGTGGCCGTTGGAGAGACAGGCCTGGATTTTAACCGTGATTTTTCCCCCCGGCCAGTCCAGGAGAAGGTATTTGAACGTCAGTTGGAGCTGGCTATTGAGTGTGGCCTGCCCCTGTTCTGTCATGAGAGGGATGCTTCAGAACGCTTTGCCGACATCATCAGAAACTATCGGGATCAGGTCAGCAAACTGGTTGTACACTGCTTCACAGCGGATAAGAAAGCCCTGTATCGATATCTGGACCTGGACTGTCATATTGGTATTACCGGTTGGATCTGTGATGAACGACGGGGAACCCACCTTCTCCCACTGATAAAGGATATTCCGGCAACCCGATTGATGGTGGAAACCGATTCACCATGGTTGCTGCCAAGGACATTGGCGAAAAAGCCGAAAAACCGGCGGAATGAGCCGGCCTTTCTTCTTGAGGTTATTCAAATGATCGCCATGCATACCGGGCAGCCCCTGGAGCAGGTCGCCCGGCAAACCAGGAAAACATCACTGGAATTCTTTAATCTTCACGGCTCGTGATCATGACCTTCCGGGTCAAGATGGACAATGACGTCCGCTTCGGGCAGGTATTCAAGCACTGCCCGCTTGGCCTGAACCCCCAGTTCGTGGGCATAAATCAGCGGTGTATTTGGTTCAAGATCCAGATGCATCTGAATAAACGGGATTGAGCCTGACATCCGGGTTTTGACGTCATGAATGCCCAGAACACCATCTACAGAGAGGGCCCGTCTCTCAATTTCCTGAAGTTCTTCCTCAGGCAGTGCCTTGTCCATCAATTGCTGAATCGATTCCCAGGCAAGACGCTTGACACTGAACAACATATAACCGCCAATCAGCAGGGCAAGCATATTGTCCACCTGATGATAGCCATAGCTCGAACCAATCAGTGCAGCCAGCACCGCAATATTGGTCAGAAGATCCACCTGATAATGCAATGAGTCCGATTTAATGGCCGCTGAATTGGTTTTTCGGATGACATACCGCTGAATGGCTAACAGGATCAGGGTGGCGATAGTAGAAAAGACCATAACCATGATACCGGTGCTTTCATTAGCCAGCACAAGATCTTCACCCGTTACCCGGTCAAGCGTGTTAAGCACCAGCACAATGGCCGAACCGCCAATAAAGGCTGACTGAGCCAGTACGGCGAGCTGCTCAGCCTTGCCATGGCCAAAATGATGATCTTCATCCGCTGGCGCAATAGCAATCCTGACGGCAAATAATGTGATCAGGGAAGCCAGGATATCCATCGTGGAGTCCAGCAAGGTAGCCAGAAGGCTCATGGAGCCGGTCATGAACCAGGCCATGAGTTTAGCGATGATCAGTATGCTTGCCGTGGCAACCGAAGCGTAGGTTGCCAGTTTGAGGAGGCGTTTTTTGTCTTCAGACACGTTATTTCCAGTATTACTGTCGTTAAGCCCGGACGATGTCATCCTTTGACGTGATTCTTGTTTTTGAGCCAGAGCATAGTTAATCATGCGATCCCTGCCAATTAACAACCGTCGTTGATTTATCCTATCCTGAAACGGGGTGTATCAGCCAGTCATTCAAAGCCTCAAGGGTAAATGGCCAGGCAAGTTCCCTGCCCTCTGCTGAGGCGATTACCGGAATCCTTACTCCGTAGAGATCAACCAGACGATCATCCTCACTGATCTCTTTAGCCACCCATCGGCAAACGTGCTGCTTTTGCAGAAAATTGAGCATTTGTTCAGCTTGTTCACACAGGTGACATCCGGTAGTGGTATATAAAGTCAGTTGAGTCATAAACTATTCCCTAAAAAGCATGTCTATCATAGCGATAATATAACCACAGAGTTAGTAAAGATTACGTAGATATAACTACATTATGATTTTTTTGCTTATACTCTCACCGGGCACTAATAAACACAGCTGGCGATCCCATGGACTTTACATTTTTCAATCAACTTATGCTTATCCTGGCTCTGTCAGCTGTCACTATTGCCTTTTTCAAGCGATTTCAACTGCCGGAAAGCCTTGGTTATTTATTTGTGGGTATCATTCTTGGACCGACAACCTCCGGGCTGATACAGCAGGATTTCGATATTGCCCTGCTGGCCGAGATTGGTGTGGTGTTTCTGCTCTTTACCTTAGGCCTGGAATTCTCCATGAAAACCATTATGGCCATGAAAAAAGAGGTATTTGGCCTTGGTGGGTTGCAGGTGCTCCTGACCGGAAGCGGGATCTTTGGCATCCTGATCGCCTTTGATTTTGCAGTGCTCGCCTCATTTGTCTGTGCATCCGCACTGGCCCTCTCCTCCACAGCAATTGTCTCCAAGGAGCTCACCCAGAGCAATGAAATACGCTCCCGCCAGGGGCAGCTGGCCATCGGTATTCTGCTATTTCAGGATATTGCCGCCGTTGTCTTTCTGATTATGATTCCCGCCCTGATCGGGGGCGGCAGTAACTCCATCGCTTCCTCACTTGGTTTTGCCTTTGCTGAAGGGGTTGTGTTCGTCGTGATCATGCTGGCCATAGGCAAGTGGGTTCTGCCGCTCATTTTTCACGAAGTTGCCAAGGCCCGGTCGGAAGAGCTGTTTGTTCTTATGGCACTGGTTATTGCCCTGATGGCCGCCTGGCTCTCTCATGCAATGGATTTATCCATGGCCCTAGGCGGGTTTGTCGCCGGCATGATGATGGGTGAGAGCCACTACAAACACCAGGTTGAAGCGGATATCAAACCCTTCCGGGATGTGCTCCTTGGGCTGTTTTTTGTTTCCGTTGGCTTAATGCTGGATATGGATGTCCTGGTCGCTTTCTGGAAAGAGATTCTACTGGGCACTGTGGCATTGATTGTCTTTAAGTTTCTGGTGATCTACATCCTGACCAGAACCTTTGCCGAGACCAAAAATATCTCGCTCAAAACCAGCCTGTCACTGGCACAGGGTGGAGAGTTCTGTTTTGCCCTGGTTGCCCTGGCCTCACAATATGGCGAGAGTGGCGGAAACCTCACCTCAATTGTTCTCGCAGTTACCATCTTATCGATGATTATTGCCCCTCTCCTGATCAGAAACAGCGGTGCCATTGTCAAGCTGGTCAAGTTCGATAAATCAGAACAGAGCATTCATCGGGTAAAAGAAGAAGAAGTCCGCAAGCAGACTGCGCATATTCACCACCATACCCTGATCTGTGGTTATGGCCGTGTAGGGCAAACCATTGCCCGCTTTCTTACCCAGGAAAACAAAGCTTATGTCGCCATTGATGATGACCCCATTCATGTGCATGAAGCGGGTCTTGCGGGTGATCCGGTCTTCTTTGGTGACTGCAGGAAGCTGGAACTGCTCTTGGCGGTTGGACTGGAGCGGGCCAGTCAGGTGGTCATCTGTGTTGATCGCTCCGACAATGCGCTTAAAATTTTGCAGGCTGTACGACAACAATCTCCACAGATTCCTGTGCTTGTGCGCACTCGGGATGACAGCCAGTCCGATGAGTTGAAAAAAGCAGGGGCAACGGTGGTTATTCCGGAAGTCCTCGAATCGAGCCTGGTCATTGTCAAGCATGCCTTGTTAATGCTTGGCATGAACCCTGGCCATGTTCGTCAAAGAGTCCATGAAGCCAGAACCAAAGGGTATGAAATCCTGAACGGCTTTTATCCTGGCATCAGCGATTACCTGTTGGAGAATGATAAGAAAACCTACCGCCATGCTGTTACCCTGGGTAAAAAATGTGTAGCAGACCAGAAAACCATCGAGTCCCTGGACTTTAAAGGTACTGACGTATCAATTGTTGAAGTTCGTCGAGATAATATGGTGCTGCAGCCACAGGCAGGAATGACTTTACATGCCGGTGATATTGTGGTTTTAACAGGAAGCAATAGCGATATTTCTCACATTGAGAAACTTTTTGACTAATTTATTGACTAAAAATAAGCAAACACCATTTATATCCTTCGGATTATTTCAGGCTGCCTCAGATAGCTTGAAATATTTAAGCTAGTGTGAATTGGCAATGGAGTGCCTCCCATTCAGGATGGTAGGCATGCCAATAATAACTGTGACAAATTACTGCTTCAGAAACTTCCAATCATTCCAGTTGGCCGGTTTATTTTTATTTTTACTGTGCAAATCATCTCTGGCTTTTTCATTCCAACAAAGTGAGGTTTATGTTCTATCACCAGAGAGAAATTCTGATTTACAAGTAGTCGCTCCAGAACATCAGGAAATCACAATAGCCATAGATACAAAAGGTCTTGAAAAAGACCTTCAGGGGAATATTCCTTTACAAATTATTTTAGAAAATGAGAACTTGCTGTTTGAAAATGGTGAGCAGCATATATTTTGGCACGACCGGGTTAACACTCTGGAAAAAGAAAAAAACAGGGCAGTCAATAATGACTCGTTCATTTATGTAACACTCACCCCGGACCCAGGCCACATTAACAAGATGATTAAAATCAGAATAAGGAAAGAAGAGGATCTTTCCAGGCTGTCAGCACTGGCCGCTTTTTTCCCTCAAATGCTTCCCATCATTCTGATGAATGAAGTAACCTTTGGCCCGAAGCCAGTGATATTCTATGAAGCACTGATGAGATGGAATTACAAAGTATTGGGAGGCGATATTGTTAAATCTATTCGAAATCTTGTCCTCAGCCAAACGTTTATTAATCATAAAACCCTGACTGCTCAATGTTCGGCAGATTTTATTGAGGGTTTCCTGCTCTTCGAAGCGGCAAATTATGGAGAAACCTCAGCACCTGCAAGAACTAAAAGTGAAACATTCCGAACATATGTTATGGCTGCACCTTTCAAGCGGTTAATGGACTGCCTGTCAAATACAGTATCTACAGCACTGCTTGATATCCAGGAAAATCAAATAAGTGATGAGTGGCAATATTTAAAGGATTTGAACAAAGAATCAATCAATGGCCTGTCTAAAATCATGGTCGGATATGGCTTTAATACCTTTGCCTTTCAAGCTGGAGATTTCTTCGGATCATTAAAGAAAACCATCGGCTTTTCCACTGTCGCTAACGACCTTGCGTTGCAGACGGATCTGGACCGGACACTCGTGAAAGCGACCCAATATACGATTCAGGCAGGGTATGAAGATTTCTTTAAAGGCCAGCTCAAGTCTCACAACCTCAATGAGGGCTACGCTCTGCCAATTGCCACTGGCGCAGGCGTTATTGAAATCCTGTTGCGGCTTTATGCCCAAAAGGACATGGCAGGTCGATACCAAACCCACCAGGTTCACTCATTGGCCAATCGGGCCGAGGCAATAGGTGTATCCATCAATAAAGCCCTGGCACTACCAGAATTATCTGATCTCCAACTAGTGATGCTGGGCGTAACAATTCCTGCTGTTCTTTATGGTGCATTTAAAGTAACTACTGGATATGATGTTTCATCTCCTGTTTTTAAACTATTTGATACCGCTTATGAAGGAATGGTTCTTGGTGCTATTACTCACTTGATATCACCCGTTCTTCAGAAATACGGTATTTTGGCTGCACACGCTGTACAAAAGCCAATCCTTCAATACATAAATGCTGAAGCTGGAAGCTGGTCTGAATATTTTCTGGCAGATACGATTCGTTACCGTATAGATATATTGACTGAAAATTAATCCTTTTCCCGACAAACACACACCATTTAAAAGTTCTTTTTTCAAAAAGGAGCTATGAAATCATTTAATAG
>NZ_JAHHPP010000030.1 GCF_024606265.1 Endozoicomonas sp. SESOKO1 | reverse complement strand
GGTCCGAATAGATCGAAAACTCCGGCTGGCAGTCCTACCAGTGTCCTCAACATGTGACGGTTGATTTCCAGCAAAGTCAAATCAATTTGCCAAAACTCAAGGGAATCAAGGCGAAATTGCACCGCCCTTTTGTCGGCAAGGTGAAAACAGTAACAGTCAAGCGATCACCGTCCGGTAAGTACTTTGCCAGCGTTTTGGTAGAGGATTCTGCCATTGATCCAGTACCGGCGTTGATTGAGCCGGAACATGCCGTTGGTCTCGATGTTGGACTGACCTCGTTTCTGATCGACAGTGAGGGAAACAAAACAGACAATCCAAAGTTACTGAAAGCATCGCTTATTCGCCTTGCCGTTGAGCAAAAGAAATTATCCAGAAGGAAAAAAGGCTCAGGTAACAGGGCAAAACAGAAACGGATAGTCTCCATCATTCATGAAAAGGTGGCCAACCGCCGCCGTGATTTTATCCATCAGGTGACAGCAAGACTGGCTGACAAAAACCACGCAACCACCTTTGCAGTTGAAGACCTGAATATCAAAGGCATGATTAGGAACCGGAAGCTGGCCAGAGCAATACAAGATGCCAGTTGGGGTATGTTTCTGACGACACTGGACTATAAGTGCCGCTGGAATGGCAAGAACCTTCTTAGAATCGGGCGGTTCCAGCCAAGCTCCAAACTGTGTAATTGCTGTGGCTATAAAATGGAGTCTATGCCGTTGTCCGTCCGTGAGTGGAAATGCCCAAGTTGCCATTCAGTGAATGACCGGGACACGAACGCCGCACGGAATATAAGAGATATTGGTTTAGCTGATTCGCTGGGACACAGCGGTTGTATAAAGAGTTCCCCTGTAGATTGTCCTGTCCGCGCAGGTTCTACAGCGAAAGGTGTTGAGTATTCTCAGCATGGGTCGCAAGAAGCCCCCACCATAGCCGCTTAGCGGTGGGGCGGCCATCCGCTTGGTGGTGGGAGTATGTCACAGTCCAATAGGCAAACTGGCCTGGTGAATTTATTCAAAGGCAAGTTTCACTGATATCCGATGAAACTGGCTGGGTACAGTCATTGCCTCTGCCGAACCGCCTCAAATAAACACACTCCGGTAGCAACCGACACATTAAGGCTACTCACAGAACCGGCCATTGGAATAAAAATCAGCGCGTCACACAGGTCTCTGGTCAGGCGGCGCATCCCTTTTCCTTCTGCGCCCATGACCAATGCCAGGGCGCCGGTTAAATCTGACTGATAGAGATTGCCGGAACTCTCACCTGCCGTACCAATCATCCAGATACCTCGCTCCTTAAGCCAACCCATGCTCCGTGCCAGGTTGGTCACCTGGATCAGAGGTACATTGTCGGCCGCACCACAGGCCACTTTGGTTGCTGTGGCATTGAGACTGGCCGACTTATCCTTGGGCACAATAACCGCATGTACTCCGGCTGCATCGGCAGTTCGCAGGCAGGCTCCCAGGTTGTGTGGATCAGTAACGCCATCCAGAATCAGGAGAAATGGCGGTTTATCCAGCCCATCAAGAATATCCTCCAGATCCTCTTCCCGGTAAACCCGGGCCGCAGAGACTCTGGCCATAATACCCTGATGAACACCCTCCGCTTTGGCATCGAGACGACTGCGCTCGATAAATCGGACAGAAACGCCCTGATCCCTGGCCTGGTCAACCAGGGCATTGATTCGTTTATCCGTACGCCCTTTCTGAACCTGAAGTTCTAATACTCTTTCGGGTGACCGTTCAAACAGGCTCTGCACCGCATGCAGGCCAAATACTACGTCATTGCTCATTGAATTCTCATCTGAAAGCCTTAACAGGCCATAGAGCGGGATTTTAGCAAAACTGGAAGGACAGGAGTTATTGCTGATGTTTATTACTGATCTTCCGTTTACGGGGCTGCCTGCCCGTTGGCTTTGATGCTTTGGCGGAGTCAGACTTCTGGCTGCCGCTTTTTTTCTTACTGGCCACTTTCTTTTTGCCAGAGGCGGTTGGCTTGCCCTTTTTGTCCCTGGTGTTGGTAGATTTCCTGCCTTTCGGCTTACGACCTGATGGCTTGCCGTCCTCAGAAGCGTTTTTAGCGGATGAAGCGCCTTTCCCTTTTTTAGCCGCCTCTTCAGCAGCCCTGGCTTCCCTGAGCAGTTTTGCCTTGGCCGCCGCCGATTTAAATCGACTGCCCAGTGCGGCGCTTGTGGATGAACGGGACTTTTTTGCAGAACCGGATTTGCCGGATGATTTTCTTCTTCCCGGCTTGCTGAGGGCTGACAGCAGTTCAAAGTCGATCTTCTTGTCATCCAGATCCACCTTACTGACCATCACCTCCAGTTCATCGCCCAGACCAAACCGGCGGCCTGTCCGCTCACCGCGCATGCAGTGATGTACATTGTCGTAAATATAGTAATCATCCGGAAGACTGGTGACGTGTACCAATCCCTCGACATAGACATCTTTCAGCTCAACAAACAGCCCGAATCCAGTGACTGAAGAGACAATGCCGCTGAAAGTCTGGCCAATATGTTGCTGCATATAGTCGCACTTCAGCCAGTCCATGGCATCGCGGGTTGCCAGGTCAGCCCGCCGCTCTGTCGCGGAACAGTGCTCTCCCAGTGATTGAATATCACCGGCGTTATAGGGGTAGATGCGCTTTTCAGGTATGGGGCTGGCACCCACACGAACCACATGCCGGGAGGGAATCTCTGAGCGAATAATGTGACGAATCGCCCTGTGTACCAGCAGGTCAGGGTAACGCCGGATGGGCGAGGTAAAGTGTGCATAAGCCTTAAAGGCCAGGCCAAAATGCCCCTGATTATCACCACTGTAGACCGCCTGGCTCATTGAGCGCAGCACCACGGTCTGAATCACATGGTAGTCAGGACGATCTTTGACCTTAAGCAACAATGCCTGAATATCACGGGGGGTAATTTTTCCGGCGGGAATTGCCTGACCCAGACTGCCAAGAAAGCTGTTCAGGTTCAGCTTCTTCTCCAGTGTCGGCCCTTCGTGCACACGGTAAAGTCCCGGGAGTTTATGCTTTTCCAGAAACCTGGCCGCGCACACATTGGCACACAGCATACATTCTTCAATCAACTTATGGGCGTCATTGCGCTCCCTTGGCACAATCTGCTCAATCTTGCGGTGGCGACCAAAAATAATCTGGGTCTCTACCGTATCAAAATCAATCGTACCCCGCTCTGCCCGCACGGATACCAATGTTTTGTACAGCGAGTGCAGATGCTCAAGGTGTGGAACTAATGGCTTATACTGTTTCCGTAGCTCCCGGCCTTCATCGCTGAGGGATAACATGTCCCAGACTTTGGTATAGGTCAGACGGGCATGGGAGCGGAAAACGCTCTCATAGAATTTGTAGCCGGAAATCTTGCCTTTGCCACTGATAGTCATTTCACAGACCATGGCCAGCCGGTCCACTTCGGGGTTCAGGGAACACAGACCATTGGACAGAACCTCTGGCAGCATGGGAATCACATGCCCCGGGAAGTACACCGATGTCCCCCGGTTAGCCGCTTCCTTATCCAGCGCCGAGCCAGGCTTCACATAATGAGACACATCGGCAATGGCGACAAACAGTCGCCAGCCGCCGCCTTTTTTCGGCTGACAATAAACCGCATCATCAAAATCACGGGCATCTTCACCGTCAATGGTGACAAACGGCGTTTCCCGTAAATCGACCCTGAAGTTCTTATCGGATTCAGCCACCTCGGCAGTAAAACCACTGCACTGTTTTTCTACCGCTTCCGGCCAGTCATAAGGGATATTATGGGTGCGAACAGCGACTTCAACCTCCATGCCGGCATCGGCTCTGCCACCCAGAATTTCCTTGACAATGCCCATAGGCATGTTGCGACGCCCTGGCTGCTGGGTAATCTCCAGCAGAATATACTGGCCTTCTGTTGGCATCAGCGGGCCCGGCTGGACAATAATTTCCCGGCTGATACGGGGGTTTTCAGGTACCATAAAGGCCGCACCAGATTCTGTGTAGTAGCGACCGACAACCTGTGTCGTATTTCTCTCAATCACTTCAACCAGCTGACCTTCCCTGCGGCCACGATGATCGACGCCTGATTCACGCACAACCGCACGGTCACCATCAAACAGCTGTCGCATCTCACGGGGGGAAAGGTAGAGATCCTCGCCATCCCCATCGGGCATTAAAAAGCCAAATCCATCCTTATTTCCCTGGACCACGCCTTTAATAAGATTCAGCTTACTGATCAGGGCAAAGGCATTCTTGCGATTTTGCAGCAGCTGACCATCGCGAATCATCGCCTTGAGGCGAAACATCAGTGCTTCTTTCTGTTCTTCGTCTTTTATACCCAGTTCACGACATAACGCCTGATGGCTGATCGGTGCACCTTTCTGCTCAAGGTATTCCATGATGTACAGACGACTGGGGATCGGGTTTTCATAGCGCTCTGCTTCGAGAGATGCCTGACTATCCTGGCTTTTCCACCCTTTTGACATGGGGTTATTGCACCTCTTTATTGCTCAAGTTATTGCTCAAGTTATGGCTATGGCTCAGAGCTGTCTTCAGCTTGGGTCGTGGTAAAAGGAGAAACATTGAATCCATTCTGTATTAGTACATGCATCAGCGAGTCAATGCAAAGAGGGTGGCTAAAATAAAGTGTCATTAAAAGAATAGCCGATTCATCCAGTGATAAACCGGCTATTTTTTTCAGGAAAGTCAGAGTCTGTTGATGCCTGATCTCAAGACGCTGACTCTGACAATCAGGCAAACGGCTGACGAAGGACAATAGTTTCTACACGGTCAGGTCCGGTAGAAATAATATCAATCGGCGCACCGGTTACCTCTTCAAGACGCTTGATATAAGCCAGCGCATTGGCAGGCAGCTCATCAAGGCTCTTTACACCAAAAGTAGACTCGTTCCAGCCCGGCATTTCCTCATAAACAGGCTGCACCGACTCGTACTCTTCCACATCAACAGGCGTGGTAATGGACTCACCATCAGCATTCTTGTAATCCACGCAAATGCGGATCGTTTCAAGACCATCAAGCACATCCAGTTTGGTCAGACAGAGTCCACTGATGGAGTTGATTTGAATAGCCTGTCTCAGCGCCACGGCATCAAACCAGCCGCAACGGCGTGGACGGCCGGTAGTGGCGCCAAACTCATTACCGACTTTGGCCAGATGGCGACCATTTTCATCATCCAGCTCAGTGGGGAAGGGGCCGGAACCAACACGGGTAGTGTAAGCCTTGGTAATACCCAGTACGTAATCCAGGTAAAGCGGGCCAAAACCAGAACCCGTAGAGGTACCACCCGCGGTGGTGTTGGAGGAAGTGACAAATGGGTAGGTACCGTGGTCGATATCCAGCAGGGAACCCTGGGCACCTTCAAACAGAATATGATCACCGCGCTCATGATGCTCATGCAGACGGTCGGGAACACGATCAATCATCGGGATCAGTTCCCTGGCCATGGTCAGCGTGTTATCCAGAACGGTCTGGTAATCAACGGCTTCTGTCTTGTAGTAGTTTTGCAGGGCAAAGTTGTGATAATCCATCACCTCTTTCAGCTTTCTGGCAAAACGTTCAGGGTGCAGCAGGTCAGCAACCCGTAAACCTCTGCGCGCCACCTTGTCTTCATAGGCGGGACCGATACCACGACCTGTCGTACCGATTTTGGCTTCACCACGGGCCAGCTCACGTGCCTGGTCCAGTGCTGCATGGTAAGGCAGAATCAGAGGACAGGCCGGACTGAGCTTAAGACGCTCACGAACCGGAACACCGGTTTCTTCCAGCTGCTTCATCTCTTTCAGCAGCGCTTCAGGAGACAGTACAACCCCGTTACCGATGTAACAAACCACATCTTCCCGCAGGATTCCGGAAGGAATCAGGTGCAGAACGGTTTTCTTACCATTAATAACAAGGGTGTGTCCGGCATTATGGCCGCCCTGGAAGCGAACAACGGCTTCAGCCTGCTCTGTCAGCAGGTCGACAATCTTGCCTTTACCTTCATCACCCCACTGGGTGCCAAGTACGACAACAGTCTTACCCATGGAATCGGTCTCTTAGTGTCAATGCAATTATAAAGGTTCAACCAACCATTCGCCGTTATGGCAGATCAGCTGGTGGTTGCAACCCATGCCCGCTGCTTCTGTCTTTTGCCCGGGCAGTTGGTGAACGACCCGCTTTCCCTGCCGACGCAGGGACTGGACTATGGCAGCATCCGCATCAACAGGGGCAAAAATGGTCGTACTTTCTGTACAGTCACCTGTACTTTCTGTGTTCAGTTCCAGCAAAGTCCTGAGCTCCATAAGAGCTTTGAGATCAGTGCTGAAACCTGTTGCAGGACGTGATCGGCCAAAGGCTTCACCGATCCCGTCATAGCGTCCGCCTTTAGCGATTGCCTGTCCCTGACCGGGCAGGTAAGCGGCAAAAACGACACCTGTATGGTAGTTGTAACCCCTGAGCTCTCCCAGGTCGAAATAGAAGCCAACACCTGGATAGAGTTTGGTAATCTCTCTGGCAATTAACCCAAGTTTATCCAGTGCAGCGGCCACTCCCTCAGGGGCATCAGCCAGTTCGTATCTGGCCCGTTCCAGTATTTCAGGGCCACCTGCCAGGTTGGGCAGGGTTTTCAGCATTCTGGAGCATGCTTCACTGATATTCCACTGATTGACCAGCTGTTCAACTTCAGAGATCGCTTTTCGCTGCAGGGCATCAAAGAGCTCCTGTTCCTGATCCCCCGATAGTCCGGCCTGAGACGCCAGCAAGCGGTATATCTGCACATGACCGAGATCAAGACTGACTGAATCTGCATACACCTGAGCCAGGGTTTCCAGCATCAGGGAAATCACTTCCAGGTCGCTTTCAACACCGGAGTGACCGTACAGCTCTGCACCTATCTGGATCGGTGACCTTGAAGCTCCCAGAGAGGCCGGTCGGGCATGAAAGACACTGCCCGCATAACAGAGCCTTACTGGACCATCGACTTTCAGGGTATGCGCATCAATTCTTGCCACCGCAGGCGTTGTATCTGCCCTTAGCCCCATGGTTCTGCCGGTCAGTTGGTCGGTGACCTTGAAGGTTTGCAGATCAAGGTCATGACCGACACCTGCCGTCAGTGACTCGATAAACTCCAGATGGGGAGGAATCACCAGCTGGTAACCCCAGCGGTCAAACAGGTCGAGCATGTCGCGCCTTAACTTTTCCGCACAACGGGCCCTGCCGGGAAGAATTTCCTCAATTCCATCAGGCAGCAGCCAGCGATCAGCGACGGTCATAACTGTCTCTCTTTTTGTTGATATCGTTCCTGTGGAAGTTTTTTCTTCGCTCCTTCCCTGCCACGTCACACCCGGCTATTGGCAAGTTTCCAGAGCGAAGTGGCTAACCATTGATCAGATACAGTAAAGCCACACCCACCAGCATGCTGATCAGACCGGCAATTCTGAGCTGCCGGTCATCAATTTCAGCCAGTCGGCTCACTAATTGTCGCCAGCGCTGTGGGTAAAGAAACGGCACAACTCCCTCAAGCACCAGCATCAGGCTGAAAGCAATCAACAATTGCTGCCCAAAGTCCATTGTCTATTCTCCGCTTATCCCGCAGCCACTTGCTCAATTGAGGCCACACACGAAAAAACCGGGCGAAGCCC
>NZ_JAHHPP010000302.1 GCF_024606265.1 Endozoicomonas sp. SESOKO1 | reverse complement strand
GGTTACGGGCCGCAGCCAGCTCTTCGAACTTCTTGTCGTCTGCCGCGTTGGCTTCAGCGTCCTTGACCATTTGATCGATTTCTTCGTCCGACAGACCGGAAGATGCCTTGATGACAATAGACTGTTCTTTGCCAGTTGCCTTGTCTTTTGCAGAAACATTCAGAATACCGTTGGCATCCAGGTCGAAGCTGACTTCGATCTGTGGCATGCCACGAGGTGCTGGCGGAATGTCGGCCAGGTCGAAACGGCCCAGGGATTTGTTGTGAGTCGCCTGCTTGCGCTCACCCTGGAGCACGTGAATGGTAACTGCGCCCTGGTTGTCGTCAGCCGTAGAGAACACCTGGGACTTTTTGGTCGGGATGGTGGTGTTCTTTTCGATCAGTGGCGTCATTACGCCGCCCATGGTTTCGATACCCAGGGTCAGCGGGGTAACGTCCAGCAGCAGAACGTCTTTAACGTCGCCGGCCAGAACCGCAGCCTGGATGGAAGCACCCATGGCCACCGCTTCGTCAGGGTTAACGTCCTTGCGAGGCTCTTTACCAAAGAACTCGGCCACTTTCTGCTGAACCAGTGGCATCCGGGTCTGGCCGCCCACGAGGATAACTTCGTCGATGTCAGACAGGTCCAGGTCAGAGTCCTTGACCGCGATGCGGCAGGGCTCCAGGGAACGGGCAACCAGGTCTTCTACCAGAGATTCCAGCTTGGCACGGCTGACTTTAACGTTCAGGTGCTTGGGACCGGTGGCGTCAGCTGTGATGTAAGGCAGGTTGACGTCTGTCTGCTGGGTAGAAGACAGTTCAATCTTGGCTTTTTCAGCGGCTTCTTTCAGACGCTGCATGGCCAGTGGGTCGCCTTTCAGGTCGATGCCCTGGTCTTTCTTGAATTCGTCGGCAAGGTATTCGATCAGGCGCAGGTCGAAGTCTTCACCACCCAGGAAGGTGTCACCGTTGGTGGCCAGTACTTCAAACTGGTGCTCGCCGTCTACGTCAGCGATCTCGATGATCGATACGTCGAAAGTACCGCCACCCAGGTCATAAACGGCGATGGTCTGGTCGCCTTTTTTCTTGTCCATGCCGTAAGCCAGCGCCGCAGCGGTTGGCTCGTTGATGATCCGCTTGACCTCCAGACCCGCGATGCGGCCTGCGTCTTTGGTAGCCTGACGCTGGGAATCGTTGAAGTAGGCAGGAACGGTAATAACCGCTTCAGTCACTTGTTCGCCCAGAT
>NZ_JAHHPP010000301.1 GCF_024606265.1 Endozoicomonas sp. SESOKO1 | reverse complement strand
GATAGCCGCCCACCGCAAGTGGGTGCGCAGGGCAGAAAACTGCTGAAACTTTATGCGGACCGGGGCCAGGTGATCCAGGACCGCAATATGTGGCAGATAAACGACATTAAAAATAACAATGTCCGGGCGATGCAGGCCATCAAGCGCAGTGGTGAAGAGATAAAAGTCAACGACCGGATTTATCTTGAATGGCCCCTTGAACGGCTGGTGTGTTGTGCACACGGCCTGCGGGCCATGGACAAACTGCTCAGGGATAACTTCCTGACCATCAGCAGCCTTGCCCAACAATGCCTCAGCTATGATGCCAGCCGTGGCCTGACCATGAACCCACAAGCTCCTGGGGAAAGCCCGGCCAGGGAGATCATCATTGATAACCTGGTCAACCGGTTCCTGAATATGTACTCACAGTTGGCACAGGCGCGGTCCGAGATGATCCTGGCCACCGGGTTTCCCATGGAAGAGACCTCCGAGGCCGGGCGTTTCCGGGGATTTAATGCCCAGGGCATGGATACTACGCTCAAAGCACTGTTGCGTGATGCTTCCGGGGTGTCCGCACCGTTTCGGGACGTTCTTAGGGGGTTGGCGAACTACGTGGACAGGCAGATCACGGAGGAGCGCCTCGACGATGGTGACGATCTGCGAACCCCAAGGCCCGATGAACAACTGTCGTCGGTGATACACAATGCCACCGTCGCCGATCATGAGTTCACCTTGCCGTCGGGCTGGTTGGAACGCGGAGACCTTGATGCGACCAACCGGATCATCGAGGCTGAGTCGGACCGTTTCATTACCAGGATGGGGGTATATAGAGACTGGAAACACTTCCCGGTTAATTACCGGAAGATCCTTGAGAACCCCACAGATTATGATGCCGTATTCCAGAATGACGAGACTGTTCCCTGCTATAACAGCGAATCGGGACTGGACGACACGTCGGCACTGGCACGGCTGCTTGCCCGCCCTCCGGCTACATCAAACTTCACCCTGACTGAGCGGAAACTGCTGAAGGGGTATGTCGGCCAGACCACAGCAATCCATGCCAGTTATGCCCACCAGGTCGAGGCCATAAAGCAGCAGAACCAGCAGATTATGGCAGCCATACCTGCGGAGGAGTCAGACTCAATCACCTGGCCGGAAAAACGACAGGTGTGCTGCGTCAACTTGCTGGAGTCGCTGGAGAGGCAGCTCCGGGACAGTTTCCTGAACATGAGCAGTACCGCGGGGCAGTATCTCCGCTACGATAGCGACCAGTTGCAGACACCCGGCGGCACACCGAACCAGCGCTCCACCGAAGCGTCGATCATCAGGAATCTGGCCAACCAGTTCCAGAATCTGTAGGGTTCTCAAGGATCTTCCGGTAATTAACCGGGAAG
>NZ_JAHHPP010000300.1 GCF_024606265.1 Endozoicomonas sp. SESOKO1 | reverse complement strand
ATCCAGCGGACGGCGCTAGACGCGCCGCCGCTTATGCAGGCGTTATGTTCACCCACGCAGGCTGCATTGCGCAACTTGTTCTTTGATACTGTTTATTTACTTTGTTTGTATAGGTTTGAAAGATAGGGGGTACTCTGTGAAAACAGATAACCCCTATACGCTTGAAATATTTCAATCCTGAGCTAACTTTCTTCCGCACAAGAAAAAACCCGGCTCAAACGGAGCAGCCACTCCTAACCGGGTTTTTCTGTATAGCAATGAGCTACTGCTCGGGAGACAGTATAGCAATGATTTCGTTTGCCTACCTAATGGGTATAGGAACCTTGATACGAGTTAAAATAAACAACAACGGGATGGAAAAACTGTCGATGACCCAGAAATATCTGTTGGTCGTATTGGCAACATTTGCCAACTCAGAAGGTGAGTGCTGGCCAAGCCAAGGGTTACTGGCAGAGATTCTCGGTGTTAAACAGGCGACTATTTGCACCAATCTTAAAGTACTGGAAAAAGCAAAATTCATCGAAAGCTGTCACCGCAAAACCAAGAAAGGCGGTAATACTTCCAAGCTGTACCGAATGCTGTTCCAGCCTTTTGTCTTCAAAAAAATCTCTGAGCAACATTTTGACTGCTTCGGGAATCGGATCGATGACCCGCGCATGACCGACACGTCCTGGGCAGAAGGCTTCGAGTAAGCAAACATAACAACAGCTTCCAACGGACTAGCGCCGTTGAAGCGGGGGTTAGCTTTCAGGAAAGTATCGAGAATAGTGCATGAAAAAAGTACTTGTCAGCTCTTGCTTGCTAGGAGATAAAGTTCGCTATGATGGTAACTCCTTGTTTACCAACAGTGAAATTCTCCAAGAATGGATAGATGACGGTAGAGTTGTTTCAATTTGTCCAGAAGTCAGTGCCGGAATGAGTATTCCAAGAGCTCCAGCTGAGATATCTGGCGGTGAAGGCAATGATGTTATTTCTGGAAGAATTTCAGTAATGGAAAATAGTGGTGAAGACGTCACCGAAAAATTTCTGACTGGAGCCAAAAACGCCTTGTCTCTATGTAAACAAAATCATATCAAGGTTGCTGTGCTGGCCGATTTTAGTCCTTCATGTGGGAGTTCATTTATATATAATGGTGCTTTCTCAGGTACAAAAATCGATGGTGCAGGCGTTACAGCAGCATTATTAACAGCTAATGGTATTAAAGTGTTTAGTCAATACCAACTAGAAGAAGCTAACAAGGCCATGCACCCGACCTCCGGCATCTGTCACGCTTTTTGCCGAGGGCAAAAAGACGCGCCAGCTACCTCCGACAGGTGATGGCGGCGTTGTGCGCTATAGTACATGGCCTTTCTCTGACTGGAAATTCAGCAGAAATGAAAATGGTTTTGTGGGTTCTGGCGGGAGAGATTTGAATTTCTTTCCTCCTGCCATGCCAGTTTCAGCAGTACGCTGCTCTTCAAGATATGTTGTTTCTGGCAAAGCAGTTTTGAGCTTTTTCCTTCGTGCAACGCCAGACTAAAATCCGTGCCAGTGGTTTGGCAGCAAATTTCAGCTTTGTCTTTTACCGCAGCTTTTTGTTCGTCAGCGCTTCACGTCCTCTGCCATGAACAAAGAAAACATAGTTGGGTGCCGGCCTTCAGGCTCACGAGCGGCGAGTTCGCGCACAACAAGAGCATCCAGCGGACGGCGCTAGACGCGCCGCCGCTTATGCAGGCGTTGTGTTTATCATAGGAAATAGTAAAATATGAAAAAGGAAAAGAAGTTTTGGCATATGCCCCAGTTTATACATGGGAAAGGGCATGATTTTTATGACAGCAAAGAAGCAAAGCAGTTGTATGCCAAACAATTAGTTTCACTAAGCGAAAAAGTATTCTGGGCAATGATCGCACCATTTTTCTGTTTCTTCTTAAACCCTGAAAAAGTTGATGTGTGTTTAGTTGCCTGCAGTTCCCTAATATTTTTACTCATTGGTTTGTACTTTAGGCACCAGGGGCTAAAAATAATCGATGAACTCGAATTAGAAGAAATAGAAATAGTCGTCCCTAAATCAACCACGCACATAACAAGAGCATCCAGCGGACGGCGCTAGACGCGCCCCCGCTTATGC
>NZ_JAHHPP010000299.1 GCF_024606265.1 Endozoicomonas sp. SESOKO1 | reverse complement strand
CCTGCTGGGTGTTGGACGTGGATATACAAAAGTATTTCGATACGATTGACCACGGACATCTAAGACAGTTTCTAGACAGACGAGTGGCCGATGGTGTAGTAAGAAAACTGATCGATAAATGGCTGAAGGCAGGTATTCTTCAGTCCGGAGAGCTTGTCTACCCGACGCAGGGAACACCACAGGGCCGAGTAATAGCACCACCAACAATAGAGCAAAACTGCATCTACACTTCTCCACTCATATTGAGCGCGTCCGTTTAAAAGGTGCTTACAAAGGAGGTTTTCATGGAGCCCCACTTCAGGTAACTCCGCACCCTGTTCCGAACGGCGTAGGGACGAAGTGTAATGAGCAAGAGCCGCCAGCCCTCCCGAAAACCGCTGCAGGTGACGATCATGTTTGAACAAGACCGTTTTGCTGATGAGTATTTAGCCAAAGCCTACGAAAAGGTAGTTCCGCGAGTAAGCCGAAAGACGACGGTAAAAACAGGTGGCAAATCATCGTCTACTTCCGCTACAGAAAGGAATGCTTCATGAATATTGTTTCTGTTGCACTCTCTTCCCCCTGCATGATCTGAGAATAAATGACGTACCGTATAGGATCTTCAATATCCTTTATCCGCCTCTTTAACTCTTCCGGAGACAGTTCATCAAGATCTTCGGATACTTCTTCTTGTGACATTTTGAACCTCGGTAGAAGCCATAAATTTTTTGGTCAGCCTGATTGCCTGTGTGAGACAATTTCCCTGCCTTCTCAGAATATGTATGGTTTACTTATGCTAGCCCCATCCCATAGTAGTCCGCACGCAGGTATAAACATGTTGATATTGAAAAGCAAAAGTTGAGTAGGCATAAATTAATCTTTTAGCTACTCAGTTCGATAAAGATACACTTGATATTCAGGGGGTATCTGTGTCTCTGGATCTTCTGCAGCCTCTAGCTCTCTTAGTACATATCGAACTAGTGCACGACGAGTAGTAACACGTCTGCCAGTGGCTCCTTTGAATAGTTCATCCCGAATCAGTTGTACTTGTTCAGGTGTCAAAAGTGGATGTGGGCGTAGCTCAAGTTGAACTTTTTCTTCCCATTCGATATCAATAGAAGGTGATGCGTCACTGGATGTTGATTCTGCCTTCCAAATTCGAGCCAGATTGAAATCACGGTACTCTTCTGACTTTTCATCAAATGCCCTCACATGCCAGCGCCTGCCTGCAAATACAAAGGAATGTGGGTGGATTATGCGTTCAGCACCACCTGGATGGCTCATTGAACGATAGAGAATCTTTACTGCTGACTGAGTGCTTACAGCTTTACGTATCTCACGAAAGATTGGAGGAGGAATAATCGTGAAATCTTGGCGGATGTCTTCAATGAGAACATTATCAAACTCCGTTCCCGCTGACTTGAAATAACTCTCAACACTTAGATTAGTAACCTCAGGGGTAAAACGAGCGGTTGGAACATACCTTCCTCGACCCTGTCCCTTCTGCTTCTGTGTATTGCGTGGGTATGCTTCTCGGTAAGACGCCAGAATCCTCGAAGCTTGTACACTGGAAATGCCAAACTTCTCTCTGATCTGTTGATTAGTGATCTGACCTTCGTATGCCAGCAACAATTCAATAAATTTAAACTGCTGTAGTGTGCGAGTGTCTTCTGACATGATTTCCTATTGAAATGAAATTAACATTGGTGTTAATTTAGCATCAATGTTAATTTCGAGTCTATGCAAATCTGGTGATCTATGAGTGGGGGAGCTGACAATCTTTTTGATCGAGTGCCTGAGCATATTTTCCGGCCTCTAGGAGTATATGAGCACGCAAAGCGTAACTGGTCTCTCTTGGGTCACTTGTATCATGATTTTTTTGCTCCTGAAGCCGAGTCGCCGGAGGGTGAAGGGTGGTCTCAGAAGCATGTTGTGGCCTCTATTGAACGTTTTCTTCTGCGTTGGGATGACAATAACGATCCTGATCCTGTAGAAAAAATGTCGTCACTTAATGCTCGTGCTCATAGTGCTCTATCAAGCTTTTTGGAGAGTGGTTGGCTGAGTATTGATCGTATTGGTTTTACTCAATTTGTCATCATGCGTCCAACAGTTCAAAGTTTGTTTGAACTGCTTAAAAATTTTGCAGAACAAGGTCCTGAGTTTATCAGTGGTCGGGTTCAATCAATCAGGAATAACCTGCTGCAGGTTCAAGCTGACCCGAAAGCAAATGCTGCTGTTTTTCAAGTTGCTGCAAAGGAGTGTTCTGCGCTTCTGCGTATGTTGAATACAACGCGAATGCGGGTACGGGAAGCCAGTGATCACTTGCGTCACCAAGAATCAACTAATCTTTTTTTGGAAAAATTCTTTGGGGATTATATTTCCAGCTTGTATATCGGTGATTACTCTGACCTGTTTTCTCGCAACCATCCACTCGCTTCTCGATGGGATATCGTTGATCTTGCATCTCGTATAACTGAAGATCCTGATAGTCGAACCCACTTACGGCATTGGTATCGAAAGAACCTAAGGTGTCGCTCTGATGAAGAGGCTGATCATTTACTTGATAACGATGTGGACCGAGTTTTGGCGCTTCGTGAAGTTGATCGACTATTAACACGGCTGAAGGATGCTGTAACCCGTGCAAATGATCAGGCGCTGGGCTATCTCGAATATAAGGTGCGCTCCCAAGGTAATTTTGATGTTCAGGTCGATCAGGTAATCAATGCCATTCTCCGCACTGCCGAGTCACGGGGCAATGATCAGGATCTGGAATTGAGTGTTGGGTGGCCAAGAGGACGTTTATTGAGTGAAGATTCTCTAAGAATGCCTGTGATAAAGGCTCGAAAACGTAAAGGGGCTGTTATTAAGAAGCGAGAGCTGACGCCGGAGGCAAAGGCTCGGCGATTGGTCCGCCAGATAATGAAAGGCAATCGTGAAGTATCAGAAGCTCGAATCATTCAGTACATCGACCGGCATGTGGTTCCTGGTGAGGTATTAGAAAGTGGTGCTATGAAAGTAGAGTCGGTTAATGATCTTTGCATTCTAGCAGCTTTCACTCGGCTTGGGTTGGTGGCAGAGCGAATGTTTCGAAATAGTAGGGCTGGTATTGTGCGGCCAAAACTTTACAGAGAGCTTGATAAACATATTGAAATTGAGCTTACAGGTGAGCGCTTTGAGAATGAATATCTTGAGGCACCTGCTGTGAGAGTTCGTCGACGACAGATTGAGAGTAGAGAAAATGCCAGCTAATTGGAAGCGTATTGCAGAGCAAAATGAGTTATATACGGTTCGGGATTTTCAGAAGGCTGCTCATCGCTTGATGATGGAGCAAGTGCTTTATCAGGCAAACCCAAGGCAAAGGGCCGATTATGATTTAATTACCGCTTATGAGGGCGCTTTTGCTGAAGCATTTGATTTATTTGGTTGTAAGCTTGATCTCAATACTCATGAACGTTACGTCGCAGCCATACCAACCATTACAGAAACTAGCAAAATTACTCTGACACAGACCCTGTTGGCCTTGGTGCTAAGAAAATTATACGACCACCATATGAATCGAGGCATGCTCAAGATGGGGGTGGCGGGAGTCAGTTTACCCGAGCTGGAGACAGCTTTTCAGGAATCAACTGGGCGTGATCTGCCAATGAAACCCCAGTCAGAGCTAACAGATTTGTTAGGTGCAATGAAACGGTGGGGAATTGCTCGTTTGGTAAAAATGGAAAATATCGACGAAGTCTCATGGTTTGTGGAAATTCTTCCAGGCATTCAAAGCATCATCAAAGAACAATCGCTTGCTATGTTAAAGGCTCACGCAGAGTCATTGTATGAACCTGATGAAGTGGCTGCACAAAAACAGGAGGAGCCAATATCGTGAAACAGCTCAAACGCATTTCATTGGTTCAGTTTTATCTTCATGAAGCAGTCGATATTGAGATTGATGGTGCTACTGCTTTTCTAGGGCCAAATGGTTCTGGAAAATCCTCAACGCTTGATGCTATCCAGATTGCTATGCTTGGGGGAAATCAGCAGTATGTGAGATTTAACACACAGTCGGTTTCGAGCAAGCAGCGGCGTACTCTGGCAGGTTACTGCCTTGGAATGCTGCGTAACCCAGATAAAGAGAGCGAGATTGTTGGTCGAGCTAGGGATGAAGCTCGAACCTATATAGTTTTAGTCTTTGGAGATGAAACAGAAAAGGGGAGTATTTCAGCAGGATTATGTATCGAAGCAGACGCTGAAACTGCTGAACATGAAATTAAAGGACTGTTCATTCTTCCTGGTCAGGAGCTAAAGGCTGCTGATTGTATTGCCTATGAGGGCAATGACCAGTACCCGATAGCATTCCCAGATTTTAAGGAGAATGCGCGTATAAATGCCAAGAAAGTAGGTCGATCGGCCATTTTTACGGATAAGTCCAGCGAATATATATACGAGCTGCTATATGCACTTAATGGCGAGCGGATGCCCGATGCTCGCCGGTTCATGTCATCATTTGTGAAATCAATGACACTGAAGAATGTTGACTCAATTGATCAATTCGTCCGCGACTATGTTATTGAGCCAAATCCGGTTGATATTGGAATATTTCGAAAACAGGTCGAACAGTTCGTCAGGCTGCGGGATCTTATTGTAAAAACGAAAGCCCGAGTATCCAAACTGGAAGGAATTCTTGCAGACTTTGGTCGAGCCCAGCAGGCAGAAAGACGCATTGCAACACTGGAATCTATTCAGGCTGTATTCCATGTTGAATGGCTAGGTGAGCAAATTGATGAACTGGAAAGTAAAATCGATACGTTACGAGATCAGAAAAAAATAGCGGAGGAAAAGGCATCAGACGCGAAGGCAAAGCGTGATCTCAAAAGCCAAGAAATTACTAATCTCAATGTCTCCATCCAATCTGATCACAATGAACAGTCCCGTGTAAACTTGGAAAGTCAGATTGCTTCATATGAAGAGGTAATCACAGCGTACCAGCAACCAGCATTGACTAAATCCAATCGTATTATTAATGCGTTGAGAGAGCTGTTGGATGATCAGTATTTTTCCGATGTGCGAACCTCAATGATGGCGGCTATTGATAAGCTTGTTGATGCCAGAGGGGCTGAGAACTCAGGTAGTGCTGTGGTTGATGCTCTGGTTATGCTGGAATCAGAGCTATCTGTGATCATGAAAACGTCGCAAAATAGCCTGAATACAATTCACACGAAGCAGAGTAAATGGACTGAAGAACGAGAATCCATCCGACGACGTATATCTGCAGCCAGTCAAACTGGCCGACTCATGAGTGATAGTGCGACTTTGTTATTAGAGATTCTTAATAAATCAGGAATACAGGCTCAGCCGCTATCTGCTCTGGTCAATATTGTCGATTCAAGTTGGGCTCCAGCATTGGAATCCTATTTGGGTGGTGACCGTGATGCAATGGTTATTACTGATGGAAACACACTTGAGGCAGTGAGACTCCTACGAGAAGCCAAGCGACAAGGTATGAAAGTCAGTGGTGCCGCTATCATTCAGCCTAATCATCTGCGAAATATTGATACTCAGGAAAAAAGTACAGAGTTTGCATTAGGGGTTTTTGCCTCCAACAACGATACTGCGCGACGTTTTATCTGGCAGAAATTTGGAAACATGCGCTTGGTTGAAACCGAGCTTGAACTTGAAACTCATGCCAGAGCGATTACTCGGGATGGAATGTTGAGCCAAGGGGGGTTAACCAAATCAATTCACGTCACTCCCGTTAGTGATCTTCGTATAGGTAAAGATGTTGAGGATACATCACAATTGTCACGATACTCTGCTGAACTGAAGGGAAAGCTGGAAAGGCTCGAGAGACAGCGTTCAGCAGTTGATAGACTTGACAAAGCTCTTCCTCACACAAGTTCCGATGATGAGCAAGAGGTAGCTGAAAAGTTGGCTGGCGCGAGGACAGTGATTGCAACTGCTAAAAAGCAATTATCTGAATTGAATGTGTCCCATCTTGATGATTATCGATCTCAACTCCAACAGGCTCAGGAGCTTTACGATGAGTTAGATATTCAGCATTCGCAGAACAGTCAATTGGTAGCAGGTTTCGCTCAACAGATAGAGCAACATCAGACAGACAAGGGTAAGCTAGAGCTAAAGCTTCCAGAAATTGCTGAAGAGGAAAAAGTCGCAGCGGCAAATCCGTTGGTTGATAATGAGCTGGCTGACACCCTGAAGGATGAAATTGAACGTGCTGAAGACAGCTATGGTCTTCGAATCAGTCAGGTAGATAATAAGCTAAAGCACAGCCGTGGCCGTTTAGAGAACTCCTCCCAGACTGCTTCCATTGAGCTGTCGAAATACATTCAAGAGCAGAGCCTTGATGTTCAGATTTCCGCTATGGATTGGCATGATCGTTTACTCTGGAGCACTGAGGAAAAAAGAAAGCTTACAGATACAGAACTTCATCAATATGAACAGGAAGCAGAGCAAGCTCGGCAAGCTTCTGAAGAAACACTCCGTTCTGACATTGCTATGTCTTTGCATGATCGGTTCAGAGAGATGGATTTAGAGCGTAAAGAGCGCAACAAGATCCTTGATTCTTGCCCTGCTTTTACTGGAGGGGAGAGATATAAGTTCACATCTTCAGTCGTGCCTCAATATGAGTCGTTAGTGAGATACATTCAGCAAATTGCCCAGAATGAAAATAATTTCTCTTTGTTCTCCGAAGACCCTGATGAAATCAATGAGACACTTCGTAACCTTGTTGAAGCGGCAGCTGAGTCGGGTAATGCAGGGGGAGTTCTGGACTACCGGCAATTTTTTACTTTTGACCTCGATATCCTGGTTGACGGGAAACGCGTTGATAAAATGAGTAGCCGACAGGGAGCTGGTTCCAATGGTGAGCATATCGCTCCAATGTATGTTGCTGCCGGTGCTGCCCTTGCGAAGGCATATCGCCTTCATGGCAATAAGGGCAAACAAGGCGGTATGGGACTTATTTGCCTTGATGAGGCGTTCCATGGGATGGACACCATAAATGCAATGGCTACGGCACGATTTCTTCAGAATATCGGCCTTCAGCTCATCATGGCAGGACCAGAGCTCGAACGTACGAAACTGGCTCCAGTAACACAGACCATTTATGATCTGGATAGAGAGGGATTGGATCTGCAGATGGAGTGTACAAAATTTAAGTCTGCAGGCAACAAGTTGATGGTGAGTGACATGCCCAATGAGAATCCAGAAGTCATGAAGGATGCATTTCAACAGCTTGGTTTTGAGCCTCCAGTAGAACAGATTCCGGCCAGCCAGGTAGCATCATAATGCAATTCATTGGTTCGCTCGCATGTGACAAGACAGTTAGGCGTTTGATAAAGAAAGCTGCAAATCGTTTTTTTGCCGATGGTGATTTACCGTCAATGGAGAAGCAAAATTGTGTCAGCCTACCTGCGACGAAGGCGAGTATGCAGGAATACTATCAGCTGGAGCGATTTGCTGATCGAGAAGAGTTTCATGCTCGCCTGCAAACCTACTTAAATGCTGATGCTGTTGAAGTGGAATGGGACTCTGGAGCTGGAGATAGAGGACAGCTTAAAAGAATCATACTTATCAATCCTCAGTCAGCAGCAGATATCCTCAGTGAAGAGCTGCCATGGGTGATGGCTGAAAAAGCGATTCAAGACTTAAAAGATGTTGTGAAGGAAGGACTTCCTCCTATTGACCATATTATTGAAGCATGGAGAAAGGGTAAGTCTTCAGGTGGTATACCTGCTGAGCGAGGACATCAATTTGTCGACAGTTTGCGGGTAATTGATGCGGCACAACAATTAGTCAAAGAAGGAAGGGATGTTCTGCTCAGAAGGTTAAGTGCAACACTATTTGATGATACTAAACGCATTGAAGCATTATCACGCCAGATATCTTTCATTCTCGGGGAACAAAATGAATTAGAAGAGGATGACGTGTTCTCACGACTTGGGCTGGTTAAACACCCACAGCCTATGCTCTTGAGCGGCTCATCTATCAACAGTGTTCAGTTACAAGACATGTTAATCCCGCTGGCTTACCCATATCTTGGTTTTAGGCCTGATACTGTATATGGGCTTCAAAATACTGATGCTTCTATTCGGCGTATACTGACCATAGAAAATTTGGCAAGCTTCAATGAGGCAGCAGAAGATAGGTCTAGGCCGAGTGATCTTCTGTTAGTGTATGTCGCTGGAAATCCAACCCCTTCTTTACTGGCCGCATACAACCGTATTTTGCAATCTATAAAGCCATCAATAGTTATGCACTGGGGGGACATTGATTTAGGAGGGTTCAGGATTGCAGCCCGCCTTGCAGATAGTGTCAGAAAGGTCGGTCATCAATTGAAGCTTTGGCAAATGAATCCTTTGCAAGTAGCTCCTGAGAAAGAGGTGGAAACGGACACAAAGAAAATTGAGGAAATTTTGAAGATTTGTCAGAGATACGGTTGGAATGAAGAATTTGAAGGTGTATCCCTGCATTCAGCCTTTCAAGAACAAGAGTTTCTGGCATGGGTGCCTCCTAGAGCTTAAAAGATCGACAAATAGGCAAAGTGGACTCCAAGCCAGAAGGGCTAAAGCCATGTAAAGGGCTCAGTTGTAGACTCGGGAAATGCCTGAGAACCTGAGTCCTTTGTTGCAGGAATTTCTTCTAGTATTGAGGGCTTGGT
Source organism: Endozoicomonas sp. SESOKO1 (assembly GCF_024606265.1). GTDB lineage: Bacteria > Pseudomonadota > Gammaproteobacteria > Pseudomonadales > Endozoicomonadaceae > Endozoicomonas. The sequence goes on along the minus strand of NZ_JAHHPP010000299.1, from coordinate 6,432 downwards.
TGGTGACATGGAGGTAGACGTGTCTTCCCCCTTGAAGACAGAAGATGACTAGCTATGGCCAGTTATCAGTACTCCCAATCGAAGAAATCTCTCAGTTTTATGCCTAATGCTTTGGCCAGCTTATCCATACTGCCCAGGGTAATGTTCTTCTCTCCCCGTTCAATATCTCCAATATAGGTGCGGTTTAAACCTGCCTGATGAGCAAGCTCTTCCTGGGTCAGGCATTGCTCCTGTCGTAGATCACGCAGACGATTTCCAAATGCTTTCTGGACTTTTGGCAAGCTCAGTATCCTTCTTAAGAAACAGAAAAATACTGATTGGCGATGCGGGGTATTAACTACCGTCTATAATAGGAATTTTGTAATTATGATCAGCCGAGCGTTAAATAAATAAAGGTGATCTCATGGCTAGGAAAACCACAACAAAAGCATTCAGAGAAAAAGCGGTAGCTCAGGTCTTGTCGGGAAAAACCGAAGAGCAGGTTGCTATCGAGTTAGGCGTGGAGATTGCCAAGGTTCGCAGTTGGTATAGAAATGCAACTAAAGATGGGGTCACTGTCACTCTTGGAATCTTTGACCATCCTTTGCAAGAACAGATTGCTCCAAAAGAAGACAGAGCCAGTGTGAAAGGTGTTGAAGAAAAGTTGAAGAAGCTTGAATTTGAGAATAGATGTCTCCGAGAGCTGGTTTCTCTCAATACCCAGTGGATTTCAAGGTATATGGCCATGCAGTCAGATGTCACGGCTGGAGCTTGAGTCAGATTTGAAGCATTTTCAATTACGTTCAAGTTGTCCACATAGTCATTTGATAGCTTATTGTTATGAGGTAAGTATAATTATCGGAGAGCTTTTTCTGTTAAGTATTGAGATTTTTTATGTCAAAATTTTACAAAATACATAACAAATTAAGTGTATTTGTCATTGTAAGCCAATGATATCGGGTTAATGGCCATTCTCAGGTGTCCTTAAAATACTTAGGTCACATATTTTAAAGAGTCTTCTATAAACCCTCTGTTTGTGAGGGTTTTTTATTTCTGGCGTGTATAGACATATCCTGACAGCTTGCGCCAATTTCTGCTGTCTTGGTATTGCATGATGTCGTAAACGTTGTTCGCTGTAATCACTTTGGATATTGTTAAACGGCAAAGCGGGGCTAAAGGCATCCCTGAATTTAGGGTATTCTCTCCTTTAAGATTGAAGTGAGAAGAACTTTTTTTAATCTGATTGGTCAACCTTTATGAAGCTCCATGCTTCTCAATTGATTTAAATTAAATTGAATTAAATTAAAGGTATCCTCATGAATTCTGTGGGTAGTAGTCAACCTTCGTCAACTCAATCGGTTGCTGGAAATAAAGAGTTAACAAATCAAGTTTCAGATAGTAGATATCAATGATTGGGGGGGGGGTGGAGGTGTTGCTGGTGGTGACTGCACTATCTCATAGAGTCGATCAGCACCTGTGATCTTTTTAACAATGTCGGCTTTTCAACAGATACCTCACTCATGAAATACTGGCATTAGAGGGAGATGGATCTGCCTCGTTCCCACTGTCCTCCGTGGAACTGCACATTGCACCCAAAGCAGTTGTCGATTTCCCATTAAAGACAGGAAGAGAAACGATGGATCAAGTAGCTAATCACAGCCAAAATTCCTCTACTGACAGTGTCAAACTCGTTGTGACAGAAAAGGCCCCGGCAAATGGCAATGCCTCCGGGAGAACCGTCAGCCCTGTCAGCGGTCAGTCATTGGGAGTCAATCCCACACCACATCCCACAACACATCCTGCAACAGGGCAAAAAAAACAAAAAGAGACCGGAATTTCCTCCAGAGCCATTGCTTTAGATGTTGATACCTGCGCAGCCACCAAGCGCAAGCCAAAATTTAAAAAACCTGAAACTATTCAGGGGACGAACACGGCTATCTTCAACGACAAACAAGTCAAACTGATTCAAGGTCTCCTGAATGGTAAAACAGATAGGCTCAAAGTCGATGCCTTTATCGATATTATCGATTTTCTTGGTGATCACTCAGAAGTAAAACTGCCTAAAGGTTATGCCAGGTCACCAACCCTTTTGTCAGGAATAATAAGAAATTATCTTTGGGAGGTTTTCGAAAGGCAGACAGGTGGTAAACTGATGACGGTATTATCCGCAACACCGGAAAGGGAAAAACAGCTATTTCTGGTCGATGCCAGGGCAACAGGCTCCGTATGTGGCTACCTCGGCCTGCCTGAAGCGTTAAGGGGTGATATTGATTTTCTGACTGAATACTCAAGTCTGTATGGTATTCCCCATGATACACCAGCGAAACTGGCAGTGCCGGTGTATGAACGGCTGGATATCGGAGCCAAAATAAAGTCCATCAATGTTCTGCCGGACAACTTTAAGGATGATGCTTTTTATGATGAGCTGATCCGTTCAGGAAGAGTGCCGGTTAAAGATCTGCCACTGGAGACCCAAAAGAAAAACGAAGCATACTGCTTTGCGCAATTATCCGATGGCCTGTGCAGATTATCGGATTTTCCGGATCAGTTGATAACAAAAAAAACGATTTTAGCTTCACTCTATGATGAAAATTTGCATAATAATTTCATTCATATTATCGAAGATGATCATAAATATAAGCTGCTGACCAGTGATCCTGATTTTTTTGAAGAAGTACTTCTCAAAACAAATTTATCAGCGTTGGAATTGAGAATAAGCCACAACGGTTCACACATCTACCCGTTGTCTGATGTCTATAAATGTTGTATGGAAAATTGCCAGTCTGACAGGGGAAAACTGGCTTTGTTGTTAAAAAAACTGGTAAAGGCTAATCCTTTTTTTGTTATATCCATTGAAGATTCCGATGATGTGTTGATGCAGGAATTGATTGAAACAGGAAAAAATTCATTATTGGAAATATTAACCAGAAGACCTGAACTAATACAATATTTTCGTGCGAGCATCCTTTTTCTTTTCTTCAATACAGTTAATGCGGATGATGATTTTAAAAACCACGTCATGGATATTGTTTATCCGTATTTTCCTGTCGAATATTCGGAATATTTTCCGGAAGAAATATTGCATAAGCAAGATGCTATAGTCCTGGAATCTGAACCGTCTTATGCTGGAGAACATCATATTGTTGTTAGAAAATTACGCCCTGGCAAAGCTGGTCTCATAATAGACTACATTGAACGATTTCCACTCTTTTTGCGCCGTTTTAACAACAAAGCGTATCTGGAGAAGTGTTGCACTGACCCAACGATCCGGCAAAGACTTATCCAAGTGCTGGCCTGCAGGATTATTGCCAACAAGCGCCAGCTCATGACCGAGTGGGTAACCTGTGTGCCCCGACAAATCATTGATGAAACGCTGGCTTATCTCAATAATCCGGACCTTTTCTTGAAACTGGATGTTTCTGGCACGTTGACAAAACCGGTGAATCCTCTCTACTTTCAACGACCAAATCCTTCAGCACTCCCATTGACGGTGGCTGCCCATGCAACGGGCTTTCATCCCGCGGATATAGCTTCCAATCGACAGTTACAGTCTGAATTTGCCCGCGCCAGTAAAATAAAATTTCAACCGTTTTATCCTGGTCAACAGCAACATACATTGTCGCTATTTAAAGGAAAAGGATCAGTCGTCGGTGGTCGTACACTGGCAGTAGGCAATGGCAAGAGAGTTGATTACTATAAATTCCAGCGGCTTGGAGAGTCCGTAGCCACCCTGGCGCAAGAAGGCATTATGCATCAATTTATCGCCAGGGCACTCAATAACCGCTTTAAAAGCGAACTACCCCGTTTTGGTCAGTACCTCATCATATTGGCAAAGGATCTTCCCGGGAGTGTCCGAGGCTTTACTGACCGCTTGCAAATGATCACGATGAATGGTGAAAGAGCCTTTCGGGTCTATCACTTCAAAGCGACAAAAAACTACGGTAAATACGCCCATACTCCGGATGGAACCAGCACCCCATACGCGCTCCCTGAGCGAGGCTTGTTGAACGCCATTCACGACATTGGCGTACTGAATGGCTCCGTTGGCGTGATGCCCACGTCAACGATCCCGGTATTCCATGATACCGGACGTCGCTGGGTGTTCCTTAGCCCATTGTTGGGTAACTCCGAATATTTTGCCTTCCCGTTACCCGGAACATTTGAAAACTGGATGAATGCCATTGAACGCCCTGATTTTGGTTGGGATGGTTTACGGGATTGGGGTGATGTTGAGTTCTATGGTTCCATGAGCAGTGGTCTCTCTGCCAGAGACTCAAAAACGTCGGGTTATACTCCAGAGGTTATGCAGCGGTTAAGTTTTGCCAATGCCATCTGCGAAAACCTGCTGGCAGCCGTGTTGTTAAGATCACGTTTGCGCCGCGACTCCCCGGATTATCATTATCAAAATCAACAGGCCGTGGAAGCGACAGAAGATTTTATTGAACAACTGCTGAACGAATATCTGTCAGGCCTGTCAGCCAGGGAAAAAGAATGGCCGCCCAGGCCAAGACTGCAGGAATTTATGGGGCTTGACCAGGAGACATATCATTCATGGTTGAAGCGCACAGCCCGGGAAATCCTTTACTGGACTGCCGTTCAACCTTATGAGGCCGCAGACCATTGTGCATGGGCAACTGTTGTTGAATGTTACTCAGAACACATAAATAATACTGGAAACCTGGATACCACACTGTATCCCGTTTTGCGTCCCTTCGACTTACATAGGAAATTCCCCTATGACTTCGCTAGTATCAATGGCCAGCTCAATTTGGGAGCGGATAGCGCTGTCTTTCCTCTGGTCGCCCTGGTTAAGGGGTTTACCTTGTTAGCCGCCAAAATTCTTGCCATATCAAACAATTAAAACAGACACGCCGAGGTATACACGTTTTATGTCTTGTTCCCGTTCTGAGTTAAGGACCACCCTTCGCCAACGCCGGCGGGCATTGAGCGCTGACCAGCAGGTCAGCGCTGGTGAAATGCTTTGTGATATTCTCAGTGCGCGGACTGAGCTTACGGATAGTCAGCATGTTGCTATTTATATAGCCAATGATGGCGAGATAAATCCGGAAGCTCTTCGTGATTTTCTCTGGAATGCGGGTAAGCAATGTTATCTGCCGGTGATTGGGGACAGTAACAACCTGCTGTTTATTGAATACCTGCCCGACACGCCTCTGGTTTTGAATCGTTTTGGAATTCCCGAGCCTTCTTTGCAGTCGGCAAGACTGATTTCTCCGGAAAAGCTTGATGTTGTCTTTGTACCTTTAACCGGTTTTGATGAAGCCGGTAGAAGGCTTGGCATGGGAGGAGGGTTCTATGACCGGACATTTGCTTTTACCAGAACTGTAAAAAAGCCAATGCTTATCGGCCTTGCCCATGAGTGCCAGAAAGTTGAATCGATTCCTGTGGATAACTGGGATATAGCCATGTCTGGCATTGCAACGGACAGTTGCTATTACTCGGTATAAATACTGCTGACTGCAAAAGGCCACCCTGTTTGGCTAAGAGGGTGGCATTGATTGAATAATATTGTCGATAATTCAGATTACCGGGTTGTTAATAGCTTTCACAAGCTTCTCCCGGAATTCGCATAAGGGCAGGCTTGCCATAGGCAGATGTCAGTGCAGTGATTGTTGATACTTTTGAGTCAGTTCCAGAATTAGTCAGGCAGAAAGATACATCATCGCCCTTGATGACAGAGGCCTGGGCTTTTCCATAGCTGTACAATGTGCATGAGCTTTTCTGAACATTGATCGTCGATGTTTGTCGTCCATCAGAAACGGTGACGAACAAGTCAATTGGGTTTTCTGTGATATAGGCGCTTCCAGCCGTTGTCCAGCCGCTCATTTGCTTGACTAATAACAGGTTGGTAATGCCTCTGTTTTTCGGGACATAAAGGTTATCACCAATGTGCTCGAACTGTGAATCGTTCTGTATTGATCCCTGATTGACCAGGACGCTGTCAATGTAATAGCCATCCTCAGTTGTCAGTGACATCATGCCACAGACATAGTCATTTGCTACAGGCAACAGCCTTAATAACTGACTCATGAAAACGCTGTGGGCAACACGGTTTGACATTATGTTGGTAGAGGTGAGGTCATAAACCTTTTGCGGGATGTATGACAGCACTTTTGCAAAAGGGCTGTTCGGGGCATGGTTTCCAGATCCCAGAATAACCGTAGCATGAGCAGCAAGCTCAAGCAGAGAGAAAGCACCGCTACCAATAGTTGACAAAGAATTCCCGCTTGAACGCCCATTCTCAACCCCGGCGCTGGCATCGGAAGGAACTCCCCATGATGACGACGTGATTGATAAAAGTAAGACGATGGATAAACACTTTCCTCTAAACATGCTAACCCCTTATCCGGATGGCTGTTTTAATTAAGCAAATATGGTTCTCTCTAAATAAAGATCAGAACCGAACGGTTGGACAGTAAGCAGTCCTTATTATTC
>NZ_JAHHPP010000298.1 GCF_024606265.1 Endozoicomonas sp. SESOKO1 | reverse complement strand
CTGCCGCAACCACTTTTCACTGAATTTCATGCTATTTACTCAATCCTGCTAAAACCGTTCTTAAACGTTTGAAAATGACGCCGTCCTCAACGGAACTGATCCAGGAAGCGCAAGTCGTTCTCAAAGAATTGGCGCAGGTCATTGACGCCATAACGCAGCATGGCAAAACGCTCAACCCCCATACCAAAAGCAAAACCGGTGTACTTTTCAGGATCAATCCCGGAGTAGCGGAACACGTCCGGGTGCACCATGCCGCAGCCCAGCACTTCCAGCCATTTGATCGAGCCATCGTCATTACGGCCCCACTCAATGTCCACCTCGGCAGAAGGCTCAGTGAACGGGAAGTAGGATGGACGGAAACGAACCTGCAGGTCATCCCGCTCAAAAAAGACTCTCAGGAAATCAATCAGCACACTTTTCAGGTCCGCAAAGCTGACTTTCTCGGCGACGTACAGGCCTTCCACCTGATGGAACATCGGGCTATGGGTCTGGTCAGAGTCGCAGCGATACACCTTACCCGGGCAGACAATGGCAATGGGCGGGTTTTCATTATTGTTGACGAAACGCTCCATGGTGCGAACCTGAACCGGTGAGGTGTGGGTTCTCAATACGGTCGTGTCGTCAAAATAGAACGTATCGTGCATGGCACGGGCGGGATGGTGACCGGGAATATTCAGGGCTTCGAAGTTATGGTAATCATCTTCGATTTCCGGCCCCTGCTCCACCGTAAAGCCGATACGACCGAAATAATCGGTTATCCGTTCCATGGTACGGGTAATCGGGTGAATGGTACCCAGCACCTGACCACGTCCGGCCAGAGATACATCAATGGACTCACTGGCCAGCCTGGCATCCAGAGCCTGCTGATCCAGCAACGCTTTCTTATGATTGATCGCGTCCTGAACCTGCTGCTTGCCTTTGTTAATCAGCCCACCCGCTTTGGGTCGCTCTTCAGGGGAGAGCTGGCCAAGGGCCTTGAGCAAAGCGGTCAGCTCGCCTTTCTTACCAAGGAACTGAACGCGGATCTCGTCCAGACCTGAGGCGTCAGCAACGGCTGCAACGGCACTGAGTGCGCTGGCCACCAGCGTATCAAGCGTGTTATCCAGATTCTCCATGGGG
>NZ_JAHHPP010000297.1 GCF_024606265.1 Endozoicomonas sp. SESOKO1 | reverse complement strand
ATGCCGGCCTGTCACGCCGGAGGTCGCGGGTTCGAGTCCCGTCCGGTCCGCCATATACCTTAACCCTTACGATACCTGTCGTGAGGGTTTTGTCGTTTATAGGGCCTGTAAACAAAGGGTTAAACACATCAGGCTTTGAAGTTGAGTTTTTGGAAGGAATGTTTTTTTGCCTAAGTTGGGGCCCAGCCGATTTGATTGATTTTTAAATGCTTCCGTTATGGTTTGTACCGGCCCCTGAATTCTCATTCTTCCTCTCCCTGTGACCTTCACTACTCACGTTCCTGTGTTACAGAGAATAGCCTCCTGAATATCTGGTGCCAGGCAGGTAAGGCGGATCAGTTTGGCTACTTATGACTGAACTTTTGTTAAAAGCAGATGTCTGATTACATTAGTTCATCAAAATGAAACCATATTTTTAGAAGGTCATTACCATGCAGGCTCTGGGTGTAGAACAGGTTTACCAAGGAGGCTATCAAGCAGTGGTCAATCCTCCATCGGCCAACGTATCACCCCATATAAGGGCGAAAGCAAGGGCTTTTGGCCGGGTTGTTGGGTTTTATACCGGGGAGTGCATTGGTGGGGCTTTATCTTACCTGACGCTCCATACCGATTTAACCAAATCTTTAGCAAAGAATAACGGTCTTATACCTGCGCTGATATTGGTTACGACTGGCATAGCTGCTGTGACGATTGCCTGTGATCGTTTACTGAGTCCCGGTGGTTTTATCTATGAGCATGTCTGTGCCAGCCTTGATGCACAGGAGCGATAAGCAGCCTCCTATTGAGGTATTTTCTGCAGGCACTGTGGTTGTCAGTGCTGGGGGTTCAAAATCTTTACCGGAAGGGCGTTATGAAGCGGTTGTTACCTTGATGAAAGAATGATTGGCTATTAGCTTGGTTAGCGGGGGAGTTATCAAGAAATTCCGCCACCGGTTCCCGCCCCGCCGACATGCACTCTCACACCGATACCTGTCGTAAGGGTTCTTCGTTTATAGGTTCTTAAAGCCAAGGGGTCGAACGGATGATGCTGTGATTTGTGACTTGAAGCTATTTCCAGAACTTTTTAAAGAGCTGGAAGTACTCCAGCAAACACTTATCACCACCAAGGATTAAACAACTCCCAAACACATCAATTAGTGCATCCTTGTATTGTGTGCTTTAAAATTCTGGACAGTCAGTGGCCATGCCAACTCAGAAATCAGACCAGATTACATGGGAACGACCAAGTGGAAGTTTCAAGTGACTGAGCCTGCTTATCCTCGTGTTTATTCTCCATATAAAACTCTTGCCAGGGACCATCAGGATAGTCGAGGTCCTTAAAATATTTTCGTGTATAACTATCATTTCTATCCAATTGACTCTTATAATCTTCCAATGCTTTGGCCTGATCATCTTTTAACTGCTTTGCATACATTAACATCTTGACATTACCATCCGATTCCAGGGCAACTCTGCGCTTATCAAGCAATACCTCCTTAATCAGGTCAGCTGGAGTCTTACCATCATTATTCAGCTGCAACAGTGTTGACCCTCCAGTGCCGTCAAGCTGATTTTTCAGCAGATACTCAAAGACCTTCGGGTCTGGCTGCTGTGTAGCGAGATGCAGCAAACTATTCTGGCTATTGGTGCTGTGCATCAGATAGTCTTCGTTGTAAACCTGGCAAAATTCTTGGTTGAGACAGTTACAAAGCCTGGACACCACATCAAAGCTGCTATATGCGGCGGCCAAGCTTAGTAAACTACTGCCGGTATTATTTACCGTATTCTTGATTTTTCCAGCAGCAAGCAGTTCGTTAATTAATTTTAAAGCCCCCGCATTCCAGCCGTTATACAGGGCAAAATGCAAAGCAGTGTCACCGTTCATGGCAGGCATTATCTCATCACCATTTGTAATTGCCAGTTCGTCCACATCAATTGCAGAGGTGCATTGATCGATAATCTCCCAGCATTGAAGGTCTGTAAGTGCTGCCTCAAACAGCACCCAATCCTTCGTCAGGCAGGCAATGTGGAGCGGAGTTAGCTGATGGGGAAGATTCCAGCTATCAACCAGACAACCATTGGGGGCAAGCAGCTCGGCGGCAACGGCCCTGGCGTTGTCAAGAAATGTCTCTAGCTCTGCTGACTCCAGAAACTTGCTTGCTGACTCAGTGAACCCGGGCACTGCTGATACCTTATCAGATTCATACATGGGACCCAGGCTGACATTCTCCGGGGGCAGATTAATTACACCACCAGTACCATTCATAACTTACTCCAGTGTTAATTTATCAATTGGAGCAGGTTCCCGGTTGAAAGTTCCCATCAGCCGTTTTTCTTACTTTCGCTTCTTTTGACCAATATATAATTATGGCTTCGAGAAGTGATCACTCTGATATTGGAAGCAGGAATCCCTGACTGGTTCAATAACCCTGGAAGCCTCTGTCCTGCGGTGATAGCGCCATTGCCACCTGATGACCTGTCAACTCCAGTGACAGCAATGACCAGAAGACCTCTGAGGGGTGTCAGCAGTTCATATATTTTCTGGAAGAACTCTTTTGCCTGTTCTTCATCCTGGCGGTCAAGCTTCTCCATAAAGGGAAGGTATATCTGGTCAAATGTTTTTGGAGCACCGGCTTGCTGTTGTGATTCATCATCATTACTGACAGGACCTTCATCCATAAGCTCCTCCGGGTCAGGTGTGATAATGTGCATTACCCTGTCATTAATCCAGTCCGTCAGGAAGTTATCAAAAACCCAGCCATAGGTTGGGCGAGCAGTTATTTGATCCGGGAATAGTTGTGATTGGTCTGAGGGATAGGGAAGGTTCAGAATCGAGCGGAACACAGGCTCCTCATTGTAGAAACTGTTTAGATCATTTAGCCAGTCTCTTAAATCACCATAGGTGATATGGTCATCCTTGCTCAATAGTTCTTGTGGCCAGGGATCAGGCGGTGGTATTTCCTTGATTATTGAGTGGTTATCCTGAAAACCAGTTGGCTGTTCAATTCTGATACTGGTGTCTGAAGTTCCCCCGACAGGCATATCGGTGGTTACCGGGTTAATAGTCCCGGTGTCTATTTCGCCCTGGGATAAACACGCTGGAATAGCGTTATCGTCAACCTGAAGTATCTGGTATTCATTAAGTTCTTTGCCGCTAATTGGGGAACTGTCGTTTAAAATGCCAGGGGCTGAGCAATAAATGACTGCTGGTGAGGGTATCGGGTAAACGGGTAAGTGCTGTTTTGCAGAGATACTGTCAGGCTGTGAAATATCAAGCTGATTTATCGAGTCGACAGGACTCAACTCCCCCACCAATAAGGATTTGGCGCTGCCGGTAATCAGGGCTATCAGGGGAATCATTGGCAATCGGTCACTTCAGTGGTTAGTTGTTCATACCTCGCCAAGACCATGGAACCTGAACTTGATACGGTGTGGAGTCTGTCCAAATCACCGCCTCTGAGGTTATACGGGAAACTTGCCTGGCAGCGGTTAGTTCATCCAATCAACCAAAAGTTCCCGTTTACCAAATGCCGTTCCTCAGCTTGCTGGTTTAGCAGTGTCTTCGCTTTCCAATAACTCCTCAGCATCAGAACGGGGGTCAATCTGCGCAACTACGGGCGTTGTGCGGGGTACTGGAATAAAGTGCTGCTCTTCGCTGGTGTAGATCGCCGGACGGAATGCCATCCGAATCAGGAAGAAGATTCCGGTAGCTCCCATCACCGTGATGAAATACAGCATCAGGCCTTGTGGAATATAGCTCATGAACAGTGATGCGAAGATTGGGCCAACACAGGCGCCAAAGCTGTAGGCAAGAAGCAGTCCCTGGGTTCCTGCAACAATATCATCCGGGTGCATATGATCACAGCCGTGACTGATGGCCAGTGGATACAGCGTGAAGGTTGCACCACCAAACAGGAACAGGCATGGATAATACAGCCAGTTTTCGTGGGAACTGAGGATCAGGGCAAAGCAAACGGCACTGCCCGCCAGGGCGACCAGAATCAACATTTTACGCCGGTCGATAATATCGGATAGGTAACCCACCGGAAACTGCAATGCCATGCCGCCAATCATGGTGACGGTCAGGAAAATCGCCACGGTGTGATCATCACTGCCGCTGAGGTCGGTCAGGTAAATAGGAAGCATTGAATACAAGCCACCCAGCACCAGACCACCGGCGAAACAGCCGAGGACTCCGGACGGGGTCAGTTCAAAAAGCTTTCTGAATCCCAGCGTAGAAGCCTCTTCTATTTCAGGGGTTGGGATTCGGGTCATTGCCGGTGGGAAAATTGACAATGACAGCAGAATACCGATCAGGATAAACGGCGTCAGACTGCTGCTATCCAGATATCCGACAAAAAGCTGTCCGATCGCATTGGCACCGTAGAGAGACACCATGTAGAAAGACAGTACCCTGCCCCGGTTGGAGCTGTCACTTTCACAAAGTAGCCATGACTCAACCACAACAAATATACCGGCAACTGCCATGCCGTTAAGGAAGCGAAGCACCAGCCAGCTGGTGGTATTCTCTGACAGGGCAAGGCTCAGTACGGTAGCACACAGCAAAGCCATAAAGCAGGCGTACGAGCGAATATGGCCTACCCGGCAAACAATTCTTTCTGAGCGGAATGACCCTGCCAGTAATCCCAGGTAGTAAGCGGTACCCATCAGACCGGCCATAAAGTCATTGCCATCTGTCGCATTGATTCTCAGGGGAATCAACGTCGTCAGGTATCCGCTGGCCAGGGCGAAAATAAACATGCCTGACAGTGGTGCAACAAAACGTATCATAGTTTATAGCCCGATAATGGTGTTAACACGTAGTGACGGTGAGCGATTTATTCCCGTTTTTATCGGCCTGGCAGGAAAACGGAATAGGAAAGCCCGACAGGGTTGAGGGGACTCTCGGAAACGCTCTGGCTTGGATAATTATGGTCCAGAATCCGGTATTTTGATGAATTCCTGGTCAGGTTAATGCCTCCTGATAAAGCTCGGGAAAACGCTTAAGCATTCCGGATCACAATGTGCACAAGGCGGATTTTTCAGTTGATCCCGATTTTCGGGCGGATAGTAATACCAATGCCTTCCGGTATCCATAGGGAGGCGATGGATATGGCGTATTTTTTTATTAACTCAGTGATCGGTGGCATTGTTTTGCAGGCTGCACTTTTCTGCCATATATCGGAATCAGAATAAGAAAATAGATGATTATAGTGATCAGACTGAAGATAATAGCAGGCCCAGGTTATCCACCACTGTCATTCCGGGGGTAGCAGGTTGCCCAGATGAGGGCATTGATCAGTGAGGTCAGGGTCAAGAGTTTAATCATTTACTCTGCATCTCTGGAATTTTCAGCAATCTCTGTATGGCAAAGCCTATCCAATATCATCAATACCACAAAGGAAACTCAATGAAAAAGCTCCTCACATCCCTCACCGCCCTCGTAGCCATTGTGCTCACCCCAACCCCACTCTTCGCAGGCGACACCCAGCCCGAACGCGTCCTCTTCTCAGGCGACAGCATCTCATGGCAAGGACGCTACGTTACCCAACTCATCGCCTCGCTACAAGCATCGCCTGACTTCGAGGATGCTGTCTTTGCAAACATCTCCCTCCCAAGCGAAAACGCCTCCGGCATCAGCGAACCCGAACACCGTGAAAGACACAAGTTTCCCCGCCCAAGCGTCCACGAACGCATTGACCGCGTGCTCGGACACTTCAAACCAACCATCGTCATCGTCAATCTGGGAATGAATGACCGCGAAGATGTCGTCTCCATCACAGACTTCCAACGTGGTATTCGCCGCCTGAAAGTCGCCATCGAAGCAACAGGCGCAAAGCCTATCTTCCTCGAACCACCCTTCCACGAAGACGACTTCACAGACCCAGACTCAGAACTCAACCGTTACTCTGCCTGGATGCGAACACTACCCGAACAAGGATGGAATATCGTTGAATATCGCCACATCCTGAAAGAGTATATTGATGCAGAGAAGGCAAAGAACCCTGACTTTAAGTTCGCCAAAGACAGAGTCCATCCCGAAGCCCCCGGCCACGATATGATGGCAAGAGCAATGTGGCAAGATTTGCGCGTCGAACTCGATATCCAGGATAATTCACCAGAGGCAATCGTTATGCCAACAAATGCACAGGTGAAGCAAATCGGAGACGATAAGAAAATGTGGCTGGAGAAAACCCAACACGGCCGCCCCAAAATGCCAGGAAGCAACAAAGCATTTCTCGACATCCTTCCCCCACCACCGACAACAAAAACAACCGACTACAAAGGGTACAAACAGGAACACTTCACCATCAAAACCCCATCCTCAAATATCGGCGACGCACCCATCAAAGTCGAAACATTTGATGCATTCTATATCCACCCAAAAACACCCGCAAAAGGAAACCCATGGATTTGGAGAACCGAGTTCTTCGGACACGAACCCCAGGGCGACCTTGCACTGCTCAACAACGGCTGGGGCGTTGCTTATGTGAAAATGAGCAACCTGTACGGTTCGCCAAAAGCGATGCGCATAATGGATGATATGTACGATGCAGTCACGCGCAAGTTCGATGCCAGCGAACGCGTTGTCCTCGAAGGCTTCAGCCAAGGCGGTCTCTATGCGCTCAACTATGCATTCGCCCAACCCCAAAACGTTCGTGCACTTTATCTCGACGCACCCGATGGCGACCACCACCCACACTCACTAAAAGACCCAAAACCAATCGTAGACTTTATGTTGAGCCTATAGTCAAAAAACAAAAACAGACACCTGAAAAAGCCCGAGACTAGCAAATCGCAAGCCTCGGGCTTTTTTTGGCAGCCGCTATAACGATAATGAATACAGTCGACATTTTTTCAGGAAGATCTGGCAATAATTACGGAGTCCTCTTTTTCGTCCCGGGCATCCTTACTCTGCCCGTAATAATTCACCAGTCTTTTTATCCGGCTGCGCCCCTGAGCCATTCTGTACCGGTTGGTGTCCCTCAGGCTGTATACGCAACCACAGTATTCCTGTTGATAGAACACTTCCCGTTTGGACAGCTCAATCATTCTCTGGCTGCCCCCTTGTTTGCGCCAGTTGTAAGTCCAGTAGGAAATTCCGGGATAATGCCCAGCAGAGCGGATGCCACAGTCATTGATCTGTTCCATGTCCTTCCAGCGTGAAATACCCAGTGTGCTGGAGATCACCGTAAAGTGGTGTTCATAAGCATAAAGGGCGGTTCGTTCAAAGCGCATATCAAAACAGACGGTGCAGCGTTGACCCCGTTCCGGCTCATTTTCCAGGCCACGGGTGCGGACAAACCAGTGGTCGGTATCATAATCAGCATCAATAAACGGAATATTGAGTTTGTCACAGAACCGTTTGTTTTCATCCTTACGAAGCCGGTATTCCTCAGCGGGGTGGATGTTCGGGTTATAAAAGAAAACGGTCTGCTCAATGCCGGATGCCTTGATCGCTTCCATCACTTCACCGGCGCAAGGTGCACAGCAGGAATGCAGCAGAATTTTTTCAGCGCCATCAGGCGTATTCAGAACAGGACGTTGATAGTTTTCCAGGGAGAGAGTGGTGTTTTTCATGGCAGCCATACCGGTCTGACAGATAGGGTGTTTACGCAACGGATAAGCATAGCAAAATCGTCGTAAGCGCTCTATCCAACAGCAGAACCGATCCAACAGCAGAACCGATGGATCAAGCGATCCTTTTGGTAAACAGCATTCGCAATGCCCCCTGATGAGCCTCAAATAATGTATGGTAGTTTCGACAAAAGGCCTCTTCATTCGGTTCCACAAGTACCTCGATGGAAGGCGCTGTATTTTTTGCCCAACCGGGTAGATAATACCCATTGGCGGCACACAGTGCATGAATGATCATTTCTATAGTGCCGCCAGGTCCCCTGACCGTTGGTGCCAAGTGCACATACCACCAGTGAATGCGTGGGATTACGGAAAGGTCACCCGCCATCGCCTGATCAATCAAACCCTGAACATGCTGTAACCCCGGAATCAGTTGATCCGGATCTGTATGGATAATTAATGCAGAGCGCTTGCCCCTGCCAACATAATGCTCATCATATCGACCAAAATAATAATACATTCCAGACCTATTGATTCTGGGGCTGGTCAATATTTGGGTTAGATAAACCTTATTGTCTCCTGCATGACCCACAACAACGCCAAAATGAATATTATCAATTTCAAATGGAGATAGACGATATTCACTAGTGATGTGGTTAACAAAATTTTCTCCTTCCCTGGTTATGTGATTAATAAAGAATTCGTTATGCGTCAGTGCAACCGCACGTTGTTTACCACAGGAATAAGTTGTGTTTAGAGGGGTGTTTAAACAAAAATTATGCAGATTGTTACGAAGAAGTCCAAAGTCATCAGCCTCATTATTATTTCTGGCAATCTCAATGCTTTTACGAGTATTAATCGCTTCCTTAATTAAATCTTCAGCAGTGATATCCTTTTGACTAATCCTGTTTTTTACCCGATCAACAAATAATCTGAATTCTGTATTAAAAACATCTGGATCACCATATGGAACCCAATCATCCCTTTTAACCAGATGATTGGAATTTTCCGACCGAATCATCAAAGGTGACAGCAACTGTTCATTTTTTACTGGCAAAGCCACAGTTTCTGGCGTTTTTTCAGGGGGCTTGCTGGACGGTGGAGGATGGCCTGAAGAATTTTCCAGTCTTTTTTCAGCAGTTACTACAACTTTTCGAAGCGTACCATCATCGGCTTGGGTGTATTGTTCAGGGGAATTACCGGTGATATGCGTGACATTTACCATTAAATCTGGATTCGATAACTGTTTTACCGGTATTTTCTCATGTTCAACCGATGATGGCTGAGGGTGCAATGAAGATGAACGTGGCTGACTGGTAATAGGGGGTGCATGATTAATTATGTTCACAACTTTGTATCCTTTGTTATAGCGGTTGTAATAATTTTCCCGGATTTCAAACCATCTTCAGTTTAAAAAAAAACATTTTAATATAAGCTGACAATCAATAAGCTAACGATGTTGTTAGGAATTCTTGCGGGCAATCATTAGGCAGGTTTCAGTCAAACTCAGAGTGAGGCAGAGAAGACAGCGCATATTCATAGATTTTCTGGAAAATGCTGACAATCTTGTATCGTCGTTCATACTCTTAAACCTCGTCCTTTTGATAAAATATCCGGGTCAGGATTTGAAATAACGGTAGCCAACAACACTTTTTCCTGACTCTCTGCCTTTGCTCTGGCGATGTCTGCTGCGAAAGAAACCGATGCGACGTCCCCGGCAATCATAACGATCCCCTTACCGGACAGTCCCATCGTGACATTAATATCTAATAGTTCCACATTACTGGAATTCACGACAAGGTCAGCAGCTTCAATAGCGGAAGAAATGGAATAAGCCTCAATTACGCCCAGTGTATCGACTTTCACCGTTTTCTTTTTCCGGCTGATGGCTTCCAGTACTTCCTGGTGAATACGGGATAACACCAGTGTATCGACAACACGTTGCCCACCGGTTGTCCGTCCGACTTCAATGGCTGATGCAACGGATGATGCATCCCCCAGTACCATCAACATAAGACGTCCTGGGCAGTGTATCTGATTCCAGACAAGCTCTACACTGGCGGACTTTTTCATGGCATCGGCGACCTGATAACCGACAGCGATGGAGCTCAGTTCGATGCATCCGATAGCGTTAATCATCATGGTTCAACTCCACACCGCCGCTATCAACCGGTTCGGCCAGCAGTTTGACCGACTCCCGGGCAATCATCAGCTCTTCATCGGTTTTAATGATTTTTACAATAATACGGCTGGCTTGAGCACTGATGACCTGTTCGGCAGAACGGTTTTTTGTCGTTTCAATTACCACGCCCAGGTAGGCCAGTTGTTCACAAACCCGTTGGCGAACTACCTCAGAGTTCTCACCGATGCCACCGGTAAACACCAGTACATCCAGGCCGTTCAGCGCGGCAGCGTAGGCACCTACGGTTTCGACTATCCGGTTGATAAACATCTCCTGAGCCAGTATCGCCTGCTGATTTCCTTGTTGTGCGGCTTCATTAATCAGGCGGAAATCGCTGGAGTATTGTGAAACGCCTAACAAACCAGATTTGAAATTCATCATCCGGTCAACGTTGTCCATATCGGTTCCCGTTATTCTGGCGATATGAATAGGCAACGCCGGATCAATATCACCACAACGGGTGCCCATCATTAGACCGGACAGCGGCGTAAAACCCATGCTGGTCATAACAGAGCGGCCTTCGAACATGGCGCAAATACTGGCACCATTGCCCAGGTGGCAATTAATCACCTTTTGGGACTGCTCTTGAAACGTGGCACTTAAGACCGTGCTGACATATTGATGGCTGATACCATGAAACCCATACCGGCGAATCTTGTGGTTGAGGTACATCTCGTAGGGTAAGGGGTAGAGATATCGGCTGGGTTCTATGGTCTGGTGAAATGCGGTATCGAACACTGCCACGTGTACCGCCGTCGGCAGTATTTGTCTGAACACCTGAATGCACAACAAATTGATCGGGTTATGGATGGGCGCGAGAGAAGAGAGCCGGTCAATATTGCCCAACACCTCGTTGTCGATCACTACCGGGCCGGAATAGTGCTCGCCACCGTGGGCCACCCGATGGCCAACGACCTTCAGACTCTGCTGATTAGGAATCAGCTGTTTCTCCAGCATAAAACTGAGCAGATAGTGTGCAGCACTGGCAAAGTCCTCCGTGCTCAGGTTCTCTTGCTGCTTGCACTCACCGTAAACCGCCTTAAATACCGGATTTGCGGAATTCATGCCATCGAACTGCCCAGAGAGCAGCTGGCTTTCATCAGGCATCCGGTATAACCGGAACTTCAGCGATGAACTGCCCCCATTAACCGATAGTACGTATTCGTTCATTGACAACCTACCTTGTTTTAATAATTTGACGCTAGGTTCGGGTAAGCGGGCAGACCGCAAAATTCATGACCCTTCCCATAATGTCGCGGACATTGTTGAGAGCAAATTCCACGGACGACAAATCCCCTTTGATAACCACAGAGCCACAATCAGGATTCAGTTGCTGAATTTGAATGGAACCGGACTTCAGTGATAGATCAGCGACAATAATCGCCGCCTCCCCGGGGGATATGGTAATGATTCCGATGGTGTTTCCCTGTCCACTGTGCGCCAATAGCCTGGCCACTTCTGGCTCAAGATTGGCGATCAGATGTACCAGTGTTATTTCTTTGCCGGGTACATGCTCCTGAATAATCCGGTTTGCCCGATCTGCATTGTCTGTCATGATTTAGAGCGCTCTGATAATAGACTCAACCATTTGCTGGTCCGGCTGAACAGGGTTGGTTCTCAGTGTGACATCGTTTAATACCGCCTCAGCCATCACATGGATGCAGTCATTTTTACCCGTTGCCAGCAGCTCAGGAGAGTACGACAACTGCCTGAACAAACCTTCAATGGCACTGATCAGTAAATCAACACCATGTTGCTCGGCACTTTTGCATCCGGTCAAACCAAGAGACCGGGCCAGCCGGGCGTAACCATTTCTTGCTTTTACCGATTGCCGGTTAAACCGGATAACCGGGATCAAGGCCAGGGCATTGGCCTGACCATGGGGCAGATGGAAAAAGGCACCTAACTGATGGGCAATCGCATGGGTCAAGCCCAGCCCGGCATGGTTGAATGCCATACCGGCAAGGCTGGCCGCGGTGTGCAAACCATGACGTGCATCCAGATTACCAGGCTCATGGACCGCGGTTGATAACCAGGTAAACACCAATGATGCGGCTTTTTCGGCCAGGGCATCACTGAAGTGACAAGCATTGATGGACACCATGGCTTCAATGGCGTGGGTCAACACATCCAGGCCGGTAAACAGGGTGACCTGTGGCGGTACCGTTAACGTCAGATTAGCGTCCAGAATGGCTCTGTCCGGTAACAGGGCCTCATGGAAGAGCGGAATCTTTTTGTTCAGCTCCGGAATGGATATCACCGTCGCACTGGTGACCTCTGAACCGGTGCCACTGGTGGTCGGGATAGCAATAAAACTGCAGGTTCCCAGACCTGATTGCTGGGCAAAGTATTTCACCGCCTTGGCAAGGTCGATGGCTGATCCACCGCCATAAGCAATCAGCGTATCCGGCCTTACTGTCGCCAGAGTGTGAATAGCGGCAGCCACGTCCTGCACGGACGGGTCAGGGGTTACGTCTGAAAAAATGTCAACATGATTGTTAGCACTCAGGGAAGACACGATGGCTTTCAGGTTCGGAGTATCGACCAGAAAACGGTCGCAAATAATCAGCAACCGTTTCCGGGTTATATCCGATAACTGTTCAATAACATCACCGATCATTACCCGCACAGGAAGCGTAAACAGATTCACAGCCACCTCTACTTGATATTGAAGGCGCTGTTCAGCACGCAACGCCTGGTTCGGACGAATGAGCGGGCGGAGGTTGTCCCTTCCCCGGTGGGCGTGGCAATAGTGAAGGTGGTATAGCCTTCGCCGCCAACGCCTATTCCGGCATAAGACGGTGCATTCTTGACAAAAATGGAGGTTCGCAGGGCGCGTGCAGCCTTGCTGAGGTTATAAACGTCACGAGAATGCATGGTGGCCGTGTGCAGGCAGCCGCGTTCTACTTTAATGGCCAGCTCGAGGGCCGCATTAAAATCAGCGGCTCGCGCTACCGGCAATACCGGCATCAACTGTTCGATATACAACAGTGGATGATCATTAGGCACTTCCATCACCAGAAGCCGTGGCTCTCCCTGAAAAGGAATGCCCGCTGCGGTGAGGATTGTTGCCGGGCTTTTGCCTACCATTGCTTTATTAATGGTGCCTGCAGGTGTCACAATCGCGGCCATTAAATGCTGTTGCTGCTGAGGGCATGTAATCAGCAGGGCACCATGACGGGCAAATGAACTCAGCAGTTCATCCGCTACTGTATCAACTACGATGCAGGCTTTTTCAGCAATACAAGGCAGGTTGTGGTCAAAGGAAGCCCCGCTGATGATGTGTTCCGCCGCCTCCTCAATATCTGCCGTTTCATCCACAATCACCGGGGGATTACCTTCACCGGCACCAATCACTTTTTTGCCGCTTTTCATCGCCGTATTGACGATGCCTGGACCACCGGTCACGACTAATAGCCGGATATCACGATGGTCGATCATCTGTTGAGTGGTCTGGAACGTGGGCTCTTTGACAGCCACAACCACGTTGTGAATACCCGTCAGGTTAAAAATAATTTCTTCAATTTTATTGATTAACCAGCGGGATATGTTTTGAGCCCCGGGATGAGGGCTGAACATCACCGTGTTCCCGGCTGCCAACATGCTGATGGTGTTGTTAATAATGGTTTCGGTCGGGTTAGTGCTGGGGGTAATTGCCCCAATAACCCCGTAAGGTGAGTATTCAAACAGTGTTATGCCATGATCACCGCACAGGGCTTGGCTGTGCAAGTCTTCCGTGCCCGGTGTTTTGTGCAGCGCGGCTGTATTTTTTTGAA
The DNA here is from genome assembly GCF_024606265.1 of Endozoicomonas sp. SESOKO1. Taxonomy (GTDB): domain Bacteria; phylum Pseudomonadota; class Gammaproteobacteria; order Pseudomonadales; family Endozoicomonadaceae; genus Endozoicomonas. The sequence continues at coordinate 7,148 of NZ_JAHHPP010000297.1, read as the reverse complement.
TTTTGTTGGGTACATTCCCCATGCCGGTTTCTGCCCAGGCATCTTCCGACAGTTTGACGATATAGGGTTCCAGGGCTTTACGCAGTTCATTAATGATGCGCTGCCGAACCTCAAGTGCGTTACTATCCAGTGCCTTGAATGCTTCCAGACACGCTGCCACAGCATCATCGACTTGCTCAAACTCAGCGCCGAAACATTGGCTCGCAGAAGCCGCTGTTTCAAACAGCTGGCTTTTTTCTGCCAGAATGCTTCGTACAAGCATTTCTATATCGTTGGTACTCATAGTGTCCTTCTTTATCGTATGTTATGGAGCGATTGTTGCTTACCGCTCAGTTGTTACTGATGCTGTCAATAATGCCGACGATAGCGCAATCTATGCCACGGTTATCGTCTCTGAACACCTCGCGTGCCGAGTTTCCGTGGGATGCCAGCACCAGGTCACCGATACCGGCTCCGACATCATCCACTGCGACGTGTTCGGCGTTCTGGACAATATCCCCATGCATGGATACCGGGCTAAGGATCAACAGTTTTTTTCCCTGTAAAGAAAGGGTCTTCTGAGTAACGACGATTGAACCGATGACTTTTGCCAGGAACATGGAGTGACCTTTTATTGACAAAATAGATATGGTGTTTTTGCATGTGATCTCTGGCCAAATCGGTAACCCGGCAGGTTTCCGGGGTGAGCAGCCAGCACCACTGCAACAAGGCGACATCCGAGTAATTGATCATGCTTGACACGCAGGATACGACCGGAATGCCTTTATGATCGGAAACTTGAACCGGGAGATTGGCCAAAGACTCCACCGATAACATGGCCAGCAGTTGCCGATGGACCCTCAAGTGTAGGCGTATGCCGATTCCCAGGGACTCCATGACCGTCGCAACCGCTGGATGAGTGTCGTCCAGTGCAGTCAGCGCTTTTAAAAAAGCGGGGTCTGGCAGAACCACTGTTAGCTGGCTTATTGCCAGAGGATCTTCTGCATAGGTAAAGATGCGGGATAAGCCCATGGACAGATCTTTCACGTAGGCACTGATGCAACCCTCACTAACGACAATGGTTTTGTTCATGCTGGTTATACCGTGACCTTTGTGCGCCAGTCATTGTTAGCACCTGGATGCTCTGCGCCACTATTTTCCGAGGTAACAATCGTTCCGGTATCGCCTTGTCCGGTCAGTCCGGCAGCATTGGCTTCGTCGGTATCCAGATGGATCTCAAGAATACTGGCCGGATCGACCCGCACGGTGACGTTTCGAAGCAGTATTTCCCGTTCCTCACTGCCGACGGCCACAGAGACTTCCTGTTTATCTTTAAGCCCAAGAATAAGGGCTTCCAGAGGGTTCATATGGATATGGCGTTTGGCCACAATGACCCCTTCCTTGATTTCAAGGTCACCACCGGGGCCGCGCACAATAATACCCGGAGTACCGGACAGCTGGCCGGATTGACGAATAACCGCAGGCACGCCCAGCTCGCGGGCATTGGTACTGGCAATTTCAACCTGCGTTTTGCTGCGAAATGGCCCCAGAATGCGAACATTGCTGATACTGCCTTTGGGACCAATCAGTGTGACACACTGATGGGCGGAGAAATGTCCCGGTTGCGCTAAGGGTTTGGCCATCGACAGCGGCTCGTCGGGAAACAGCAAGCCATAGTCCTCAGCCGTCAGGTGTATATGCCGGTTGGAAATGCCAACGGGTATGGGTTGATGACGAAGGCGGTCGATGATCTGGTGGGTAATGGCCTCAAGCTGCTTCATTTTTCATCCCTGCCAGCCGTCTTGCTCTTTTTTCGGTCCCTTTTCCTGGCATTATCTGATGCGTTGCTTTCGATCTGTTGCGCGGGCCTGGGGCTGATGGCTTCGGATTCTGTAGCACTGATGGCAACGGGTTGAGTTTCCGTTACCGCTTCATCAGCCTTAACGGTCTCTGGTTCAGATCTCGACTCTGGCTGTGCATGCGACATCTGCCCCCAGGCTTCACTGACTGCATCGCCCGGACGGGGAATAACCCGGTTAGCACAAAGGCCACCCATTTGCCTGGCATGATGACAGCCAGCAGAGACCGCCGCATTGACTGCACCCACGTCACCGGCGACCTTAATCAGGCTCCAGCCCTGACCATTGGTTCGCTCAATACCCAGAAGCTGGACATTGGCTGATTTTACCATGGCATCCGCAGTGGTAATGGCCAACGCCAGCCCTTGCACTTCGACCAGCCCCAGTGATTTGTTCATGATCATTTTCCCCGTAAAGTGCAGAACTCTTATTCATCCCAGAGTCCTGAAATCGTCAAAGTGTCCGCCAGCTTTCTTTGCAATACCATCAACCTTCTGAGAGGTACTGTCTTGTTAGTTACCCTCCGATCTGACAGACCAGACCGAACGATTCAACGATTTGTTTCAATTCCTGCATCAGTGTTTGATTCGGTGTTTTGATATCAACAAGGGCATACTTTCGATTCAGCAATTGATATTTATTCTGTCCATAGTTGTGATACGGCAAGAGATGAACCTTAGAGACATTACTCATATGCGTAATGAAACTGGCAATCGCTTTAATACTCTGTGGATCCGCATTAAATCCGGGAATGACCGGAATGCGAACAGCCACCTCCTTGGCCAGTTGAGAAATAACCAGGGCGTTTTTTAAAATGGTATGACTCTCAACACCGGTAAATTTTTTATGGGGCTCTGAATAAAAAGATTTTATATCCAGCAATACCAGATCCAGTAATGGAATAATTTTTTTCAGTACATCAATCGAAGCCATGCCGGTGGTTTCCATGGCGGTATGCACTCCCCGGGTTCTGGCTTCTTTCAATAATGCTTCAGCGAACTCAGGCTGTGCCAGGGGCTCACCGCCAGAAAGGGTTAATCCACCGTCGGATCGACGATAGTGAACCGCATCCTTACACACTTCGTCCAACACCTCTTTAACCGACACCAAATTACCGGATTTGGTCAAGGCTGTTGTCGGGCAAGCGTCAACACACAGTCCGCACTGAATGCATTTGTCACGATTAATCAAGCCGGAAGTGGACAGACTGATCGCCTGATGAGGGCATGCATCAAGACATTTGCCACAGCGGTTGCACTTTTCTGCGTCGAACAGAATATTGACGGAGTAATCCTGTGATTCCGGATTGCTGCACCACTGACAGGACAGAGGACACCCTTTTAAAAAAACAATGGTTCTTATACCCGGACCATCATGGATCGAGAATTTCTGAATATTAAAAATACAACCTTTAATCGCATCACTGCACATAACGCTGACCTGTCACTCTGTGCCTGAAATAAAAATGCCCGCCAGACAGACAGGCATTTTCGGGAGTGTCAGAACGTATGTTCAGTACGTTCAATAATGTCATCCTGAATACTCTTATCCAATGAGATGAATTGAGCACTGTAACCGGCAATCCGGATCACCAGATCACGATACTTCTCAGGCTCTTTTTGAGCCGCCTGAAGAACCGCCTTATTCACGACATTGAACTGAACATGCATACCTTTCTGGTCGAAATAGCTGCGAATGAGCGAACTCATATTCCTCAGGCCAGTTTCGCCTTCCAGTGCGCTGGGATGGAACTTCTGGTTGTATAACGTACCGTTTGAGGCAAGAAAATGATCCAGCTTGGCGACCGAGTTGGTTGCTGCTGTCGGTCCGCTTTTATCCATGCCGCGGGTTGGTGATACACCATCGGCAAGCGGCTCATGGGCTAAACGACCATCCGGTGTGGCACCCACAACCGTACCCATCAGGACGTTGATGGATGCTGGGTAAAGACCGGCCTGGAAGCACCCACCCCTTGGGTTCGTGTACTTTTCCACTTCACGACAGTAAATTGCCGCCCCTTCACGGGTCAGGAAATCCACTTCGTCGATATCATTGCCGAACTTGGGTGAGTCGTTGAGCAACAGCTGACGAATACTTTCACCTTCTGAGCTTGACGCAGCCACTGCTCTTGAAATAGTGGCGGTATCCGCAGGCAACGTGCCATTTTCCTGCAACACTTTCTTCACGGCTTCCATGACGATGTCGAAAGCGTCATCTTGATTGCTCTGGACAACTGCCGCCTGAGTGCCGTGTCCAAAGTTGGAGTCCAGTGCGGCTTTCAACTGTTGCAGTGTCAGTTTTTTCTCATCAAACACCAGCTTTTTAATGGCGGCCAACGAGTCACCAACGTTGGCAGCTCCAACGCCCTGGGGACCACTGAAGTTATAATGAGCACCACCTTCCTGCACGGTTTTGCCACGGCCAATACAATCATCGACCAGACCAGACAGGAAGGGCAAAGGTGCCCGTTCGGAATGGGAAATATCGACGCAGTTGTCAGCAGTGGTCAGATGATAGACAAAGTATTCTGCCTGTTTCTGGTAGGCCGCGAGCAGTTCATCAAAGCTGTTAAACCCGGTTAAATCCGGTGTCACAGGGCCTAATTGCTTGCCATTGACCTTGCCACCGTTGAGGGTAATTTCAAACAGCTTGCCAAGGTTGAAGAAAGCGGAATCGTGCCACCCCTCTGTTTTGCCCGGGCATTGAGGCTCAACACAACCGATGATGCCGTACTTTCTCGCGTCTTTCAGCGTGACGCCCCGGTTGACCAGCGCCGTGATAATTACCTCATCGTTATAGAAAGCGGGCACACCTAACCCGAGTCGGCTCAGCTCGCACGCCTTATTGAGGAACTGATCCGGTGTTTTAGACCAGACCCGTACCGAGAATGATGGCTGAGGCAGGCTGACATGGGCTGTTGCCGCCATGCACAGGTACGACAATTCGTTGGTGGCATCATTGCCATTTTCGTCCTGCCCGCCAACTATCAGGTTCTGGAACATGGGGTAACCACCAAACGCTTTGGTGGAAACTTCGTCACGAACCTTATTGATGTCGTTCAATTTAACCCAGATACAATCCAGTAACTCCTGCGCCAATTCTCCAGAAATGGAGTTATCCATGGCAAAATAGGGCTGCATGTACTGATCGAACCGGCCAGGGGAGATAGAGTGACCATTTGATTCAAGGCCGATTAACAGGTGCACAAACCAGAATGACTGACAGGCTTCGTAAAAATTGCTGGCACCATTGGCAGGAACAGTGGCACAAACCTCAGCAATCTTTTGCAACTCTGCCTTTCGCTGACCACTGGCCGATTGTGCCAGCTCCTGCGCTTTCATGGCGTAGCGCTTGGCAAACTGCACCGACGCATTGCAGGAGATAATGACGGCTTTATAAAACTGCTCCTTTTTAATGTAGGCAGGATCGGTTTTATCGGCCTTGAGCATAGCGTCAGCGACTTCTTTAATAATGCCGTTGAAGCCCATTTTAAGGACTTTGGCATAGTCAACAGATATATGACCAACGCCGTTCATATAGTAGTTGCCCACGGTGAACACGCTAGCATCCATACATGCCCTGGTTTCGCTGGACATGTAGGCCGTCGCCAGTTCACTGGTGGTTTTGCCTTTCCAGTAAGGGAAAACGGTATCCCTCAGCTTCTGCTTATCCTCTTGTGAAATCTGGAAGGAATCACCATTACGCTGACCTATGCGCTCAAATTCATCCTCAATCCAGGTATTGGAAAACTCCGGGTAGATCTGGGAGGATCGGGGTTCCACTGTTGCGCTACCAACAATCAATTCACCATCACGAATAACAACAGGAAGCTCACCCAGAATATGCTCAAATGCCTTGGCCCGACGAATAACGGCGGGCTGCCCCTCAGTTTCTTTAAATGATGCCGTAATAGCAATGGAGCGTTCGGTCTCAATACGAGGAGTGGCACTGAGAATCTGCTCTCTCAAGGCAATAATACGAGCGCTCGGCTCTCCAAAACCCTTCATGTTATGACTCCAGCACAAGCTCAGATATAAGGTTTATTGGTTACGGAATGAGTAGGACCAGACAGTGCCTCAAGCAGGTTACGACCGACATCACGGGCGGAGATCACCGCCTGACGGACAGCGCCCGCATCACCGGAGACAATCAGGATAACCTCATTGGAGAAGCTGGTTCCTTTCGCTGGAGAGCTGAACGCAACGGTTTCCACATTTGCAGATTTCACCGCGACATCCGCCATCAAAACGCCGATGGCAGCCGGGGCACCAACGATAACGCCGCAGGCTTTACCAAGAGGAGAGCCAAATGCCTTTTCCAGTGCATAGCTGGCTCTTGCGCTGTATTGAAGTTCGATGTGTCCGGCATCGTTGCTGTAGACGTCGCCAAACGTTCGCTCAAGTTCTCCCAGGGCAACCTCGATGGCACGTTTCACATCAGAGACATCGGTACCGCCAAATAAAATCAGGCTTCCATGACCCGCTCCACCTTTGGTATCACGAGCCAATTCAATTTTGATAATTTCTGTATTGGTGGCTTTGACGGCTTCATCAGCAGCCATTATGTGAGGACCTGCACCGGTGCGTGAACCGAGAATCCCGATGGAGCGGAACTTCTGGTCAAGCTCCATCATCTTCAGTAGTTCATTATCGACATTGGCAATGACAAGACCGATGGTATCTCCAAGCGCAGTGCCGACAAACTCAGTCATGGCACTTGTTTTCTTGATCATATTTACATGCTCTGCCTGTTCACGTCGGACGCTTTCTTCTGCCGCAGCGCTCCTTGCAGCAGCATTTTGCTCCTGCACCCCAAGCTCCCCGACATCATCAAGAACCTGAGCAACGATTTGCTCAATAGATGCCTGGGAAATCATTAGCTATTTTCCCTGGCAGACTTGGGTAGAATGGCCTCTACATCCGTGTGCGGTCTTGGGATCACATGGGTTGCCACAACTTCACCGACAGCGGAAGCGGCACAGGAACCGGCATCTGTTGCAGCCTTGACTGCACCCACGTCACCCCGGACAACCACAGTAATCAGGCCAGAACCAATTTTTTCATAGCCCACCAAATGAACATTTGCAGATTTAACCATGGCATCAGCCGCTTCTATTGCAGCAGTCAAACCTTTAGTTTCTACCATTCCCAGAGCTTCTTGTTGCATGGTACGTCTCCAATACTCAGTCAATAGTGATTACCTGTTCAGCGCGTGTGATTGTAAATGGCGTGCTTGATAGTTTGTTGCTCTGGAAACTTTTGTAAGTAGTATTTTTTTGCTCTGTGAAAACGACAGTGTAAGTGTACTATT
>NZ_JAHHPP010000296.1 GCF_024606265.1 Endozoicomonas sp. SESOKO1 | reverse complement strand
GTTTAATGGTTGGTGCTGATTACAATTTGAAAACGGTGTTTTCTACCTTTTCACCAGCCTCAAATTTAGCAGTCAATTCATTTAAAGCATCCTGTAGTGCCTGTTTGATTTTAGCTGCTTGCTTATCGGTATAATCATATTTTGATCTATCCGCTAAGGCTGCGATTGTCTCCAATCTCCTTACCGCTTTAGGTACTCGGATATTGGCTACTTCAACGAATTTTTCTGATGCAGTCTTTTTGTTTTTCATGGTAGTTCCCTCTTTCTGGTTTTTAGTAGTAGTGCTTTTTTTGCTATCGGTTTTTTTAGTAGTAGTCATGGTGTATCTCCTTTGTTTATCATTTTTCGTTGTTTGTATTTTTAGTATGGGTTGGTTGTCGTGTATTTCAATTAAAAAATACCGCTCGGTGATAAGCGGTATTTCTTTACCGTTTACTCTGCATCTAAGATAGCCGAGTCCAGATGCGCATACTCGAAGTACTTATCCATTGCGCCAATGACGTCACCTTTATAGCTGTCGTAAATTATATCACTGGTACTGTAGTCGTCATTGATTAAATAGACTAATACCACGGCGGTTGTCTCATTGACTAATTGAAACTCAATGAAGCATCGCCCACGGTTGTTAGTATGCTCCATTGTTTCTGGTAGTAGTGCGAATTTATGTTTCATAGCAATTACTCCTGATTTAATTCGTCTGCTCTATTGATACTCCAGTCAAACTTATCTTTAAAAGCTTTGGCTTCGTCAGGTGTCATATACAGTCTATGGTTTCCAACTACTATCATTACCTGATATTGATTCGTGTCACAGTCTTTAGTTATTCCAGAAGAAAATGATCCGGTCTCTAATGTTTTGTCGCCACCTCGCTTCATTATTTTTTTGAGTTCCATTGTACTGCCCTCGTTTTTCGTTGTTGTCATTTTAACTATATGTCGGCTGACGTGTATTTCAATAAATTTTTTTAGTCCCTGACCAGCGGCAAATCAGCTGATAAGCGGGTGTAGAAAAGTTCTATTCCATTTACGTGTTTACCAGCCTCTACTATATCGCTTTCGGCTAATCTTAGCGCCTCCACGACGCTCGGATTCTCGGCTATATGTTCGGCTAGGCTCGCTAACTTCTCGGCTAGGATGGCTACTCGCTTCGCCTCTACCATAGCCGAGCAGATTAGCTCGGCATTATCGGTAACAGGGTTATTAAGTGCGTTCATGTTGATTAGCTCCTGATTAATTAAGCTGTTTCTAATTTAACTATGGGTTGTCTGTCGTGTATATCAAATAATTTAGTGACTAGGTGATCAGCGGTATTTTGATACCGCTTATCTATAGCCCTATCTGGTTTTACCTGTAGGCGGGTTTTCAATCAATAGCGGTATCATAGCCCTATAGTGGGAAAGCCGCATACACGGAAAAGCAGGGCGGTATTATTAGGCAAGTGATTAATCGGCGGTGCTGATTAGTAGGCACAAAAAAACGGACTGATTAGCCCGTTTAATGGTTGGTGCTGATTACAATTTGAAAACGGTGTTTTCT
>NZ_JAHHPP010000295.1 GCF_024606265.1 Endozoicomonas sp. SESOKO1 | reverse complement strand
CTAACAGGAATCCCCCACTATAACCGCTTGCGGTTTAGTGGTGGGAGGAGGTCAATTCGCTGGATTATCTGTCAGGTGTTTGCAGGAGGTTGCCAAAACACGGTCTGGGCGGCGGATTGGCTACCCGGCCCTTGAGCCATTGCTGGCAGGTCAGTGGAAAATCCATTGGACGCATCCCTTCGTACAAATTCGCTGTGCCGGGTATTCGTGATCCTGCCCAACGGTTTTTACTGCCGATTTTCCCCGGGCTGTATTAGAATAGCCCCTCACCACCAATATTCAGGCATTTACAGGCTCGTCCAGCGGGCTATTAACAGGCAACCGAGGTAATGAATGTTCACAAAGGACATGACCATCGCTGAATTTGATCCGGAGCTGAAGGCAGCTATTGATGCGGAAACCCGGCGTCAGGAAGAGCACATCGAGCTGATCGCCTCCGAGAACTATGCCAGTCCAAGAGTTATGGAAGCTCAGGGCAGTGCGCTGACCAACAAATACGCTGAAGGTTATCCTGGCAAGCGTTACTACGGTGGCTGCGAGCACGTTGATGTTACTGAACAACTGGCAATTGACCGTGCCAGGGCGCTGTTTGGCGCTGGTTATGCCAACGTTCAGCCTCACTCGGGTTCCCAGGCTAATTCCGCCGTATTCATGGCGCTGCTGAAGCCCGGCGATACGATTCTGGGGATGAGCCTGGCTCATGGTGGCCACTTGACCCACGGTGCCAGCGTCAGTTCCTCTGGCCGGATCTACAACGCCGTTCAGTATGGCATTACCCCGGATACGGGTGAGCTGGATTACGACGAAGTTGAGCGCCTTGCCCTGGAGCATAAACCCAAACTCATCATTGCCGGCTTTTCCGCCTATTCCCGTGTTGTTGACTGGCAGCGTTTCCGTGACATTGCCGATAAGGTCGGTGCCTACCTGATGGTGGATATGGCTCATATTGCCGGTTTGGTGGCTGCAGGGGTTTATCCTTCTCCGGTGGGCATTGCCGATGTGGTCACCACGACTACCCACAAAACCCTGGGTGGACCTCGCGGTGGTCTGATTCTGGCCGCTGAAGATGAAGAACTGAACAAGAAACTGAATTTTGCCGTTTTCCCGGAGTCCCAGGGTGGTCCGCTGTGCCATGTGATTGCTGCCAAGGCCGTCTGCTTCAAAGAAGCGATGTCCGATGAATTCAAGACTTACCAGGTTCAGGTGGTCAGGAATGCCCGGGCCATGACCCGGGTAATGATGGAGCGTGGCATCAATATCGTTTCTGGCGGGACCGATGACCACCTGTTCCTGATGGACCTGATCGGCAAGGAGTACACCGGCAAAGATGCGGAGGCAGCCCTTGGCCGTGCCAATATCACGGTGAACAAGAATGCGGTTCCGAATGATCCACGTTCTCCTTTCGTGACCAGCGGCCTGCGTATTGGTACGCCGGCAATTACCCGTCGTGGCTTTAATGAAGAGGATTCTGCCGCCCTGGCTGGCTGGATCTGCGACGTGCTGGACGCTCTGGGCGACGGTTCCGGTGACGAACAGGTAGAAGCAGACGTGAAAGCCAAAGTCCTGGAAATCTGTTCGCGTCTTCCGGTTTATCAGTAACAAAAACTCAAGGATTAACGTGCTCGATGCATTGTCCATTCTGTGGTGCTGCTGAAACAAAAGTGATTGACTCACGCCTGGTTGCCGAAGGCAGCCAGGTGCGCAGGCGTCGTGAATGCCTGTCCTGCGTTGAACGTTTCACCAGCTATGAAACAGCAGAACTGCTGATGCCAAGACTGGTTAAACGGGATGGAACCCGTGAACCTTTTAATGAAGCCAAGCTGCGGGCGGGAATGTCCCGCGCCCTGGAAAAAAGACCTGTAGGCGTTGAGCAGCTGGAAGAAGCGTTAAGCCGTATTATTCATCGCCTTCGGGCGATGGGTGAACGGGAAGTCAGTTCCCGGATTCTGGGTGAAGAAGTCATGCGGGAGCTAAAGCAGCTGGATGAAGTTGCTTATATCCGCTTTGCTTCCGTCTATCGTCATTTCAAGGATCTGAATGAGTTTCGGGAAGAGATTGATCGACTGGAGACTGAGGATCGGGAATAAATGCCCCTGGTTCTTTTATTGCTGGCGATTCTGATCCTGGTTTTTGGGCCTCAGTTCTGGGTCAGGCATACGCTCCGTAAATATGGCAAGGATCGGCCGGATCTTCAGGGAACCGGCGGTGAGCTGGCGTATCACCTGATTGAGCGGTTCCACCTGGACGGTGTATCCGTTCGTGAAGGCCAGGAGGGTGAGGATTATTATGATCCGGAAAACCAGGTGGTTTCACTCTCCTCGTCGCACTATCAGGGAAAGACCATCGCTGCTGTGGCCGTTGCCACCCATGAGGTCAGCCATGCCCTGCAGCATCAGGAACAGCACCCCGGATTTATGCGCCGTCAGAAGCGGGTAAAAATGGCCATGATGATTGAGCGGTTCAGTGTCATGGCCCTGATGGTGACTCCCTTTATTTTCCTGTTAACCCGGCTTCCCCAGAGTACCCTGGTCACTTTGCTGTTGGGTGCTTCAGGGATGGTTGCCTCACTCTGGGTGCAGTTGATAAACCTGCCCGTTGAAATGGATGCCAGCTTTAACAAGGCGCTGCCGATACTGGAGGAAGGGTATCTTGCCGGAAGCGATATACCGGGGGCCAGAAAAGTGCTTAAAGCCGCCGCAATAACCTATGTTGCAGCTGCGCTGGCAAGCCTGCTAAACATTGGGCGATGGATAGCTATTCTAAGGCGGTAAGCATTCTGCAATAAATGCTTTTGGAATTTGAGTTAATATGGTCAGTTCTTCCCTGCTGGTGCTGTTTGTTCCCACGTTTTTCTTTGTTTCTGCAACCCCGGGCATGTGCATGACACTGGCCATGACGCTGGGTATGACCATCGGAGTTCGCCGGGCACTCTGGATGATGCTCGGAGAGCTGCTCGGCGTTGGGCTTATTGCGGTGCTTGCTGTCGTCGGTGTGGCTGCTGTGATGCTCAACTATCCCACTGCTTTCACGGTGTTTAAGTGGGCTGGGGGCGTATATCTGTTTTACCTGGGGTTTCAGATGTGGCTTTCCAGGGGGAAAATGGCCATTCCCCATGAGGGCCAGAAACCAAAAGAGACTGGTACCAGAGAGCTTATGGTTCAGGGGTTTGTAACCGCTGTCGCTAATCCCAAGGGATGGGCGTTCTGTATCTCATTGCTGCCACCCTTTATTTCTGCCGATCTGCCTGTGGCGCCACAGCTGGTTATTCTGGTTTCCATCATTCTGGTTATTGAATTTATCTGTCTGAATATCTACGCAGCCGGTGGCAGAACACTGCGACATTTTCTGCAGAAAAGCGGCAATGTCCGGATGATGAACCGGATTGCCGGGTCATTGATGATGGGGGTCGGTATCTGGCTGGCGTTTGGTTAAGTAGCTAACCATATGGAATCATATATTTCTGGCTACTTAAAGTGAAAATCAGAGTGCTCAGTGAATACAGCTTTTCATCGGAATGACTCGCTGGTTGCCACTGCCCCGCCAGGGGAGTGACAGGTCTCTCTTATCCAGCTCAAAGCGTCCATCAATCAGCACATCAATGTATTGCATCACCTCCTGTTGAGCTGGGCTGAGTGCTTCCAGGGTGTAGCCAGTCCAGAGCCAGATATTTTTTTCCGGATAGTCGGCTTTTACCCGCTTGACCAGCTTCAGTATGCCGGAAAGGTTGCCCGGAAACAGAGGATCGCCACCGGACAGCGATAGCCCATCCCGCTTGATACGGGTATCTCCCAGATCTTCAATAATCCGGTCTTCCATGGCCTGGTCAAAAGGGGTTCCCTTGCTGGCATCCCAGCTGGTGGCGTTATGGCAGCCTCTGCAGAAATGCTCACAGCCACTGACGAACAGGGTGCAGCGGGTACCTTCACCATTGACGACATCGATTGGATAGTATTGGAGATAGTTCATCGCCAGCTCATTATTGATAGCTCATCACAGATCGCTTGTCATAGATGTTTTACCCGGCGAACCACCTCTTCCTGTTTACCTTTGATAAACGGTCGGCTATTGGGCTGGCCCAGGTAACCACACACACGACGGGTTACAGACATTTTGTCAGAATCCCGGTTTTTGCACTGCGGGCATTCAAAACCACGGCTGGTGGCGTTGAACTCACCTTCATAGGCGCAGCTGTAGCAGGAGTCATTCGGTGTATTGGTGCCGTAGTATGGGACTTTGTCGTAGGTGTAGTCCCAAACGTTTTCCAGTGCCTTCAGGTTGTTGACCATGTTCGGGTATTCACCGTAGCAGATAAAGCCACCGCTGGCATGTTTGGGGTACACCTGCTCAAAGTCGACCTTGTCGTACGGGTTGACCTTCTTTTCCACATCCAGATGGAAAGAGTTGGTGTAGTACCCTTTTTCAGTCACGCCCTCAATAACACCAAATTTCTTTTTGTCCAGGCGGCAGAAACGGTCACACAGGCTTTCGCTCGGGGTTGAGTAGAGGCTGAAGCCGTAGCCAGTTTCTTCTTTCCACTTATTCACCGCTGCGCGCAGGGTTTCAACAATGGCAACGGCTTTCTGGCGAAGCTCTTCACTGTCGTATAGATCACCAGTGCTCTTGCCACCATAAAGGGCATTGATCGTCTCATGGATACCGATGTAGCCAAGCGAGATGGATGCGCGACCATTTTTGAAAATATCACTGATCTTGTCGTCTGGCTTCAGGCGAACACCGCAGGCACCTTCCACATAGAGAATGGGCGCTACCCGTGCACGTACGCTGTCCAGGCGCTGGATGCGGGTCATCAGGGCTTCCCTGGCCAGCTGCAGGCGCTGTTCCAGCAGTTGGTAGAAGGTCGCTTCGCTGCCTTTGCTTTCTATCGCGATGCGGGGCAGGTTAAGTGAAACAACCCCCAGATTATTGCGGCCATCGTGAATCATCTTGCCGTCTTCTTCATAGACGCCCAGGAATGAACGACAACCCATGGGGGTTTTAAAGCTTCCGGTTACTTCAACCAGCTTGTCATAGTTGAGAATGTCCGGGTACATCCGCTTGCTGGCGCATTCCAGTGCCAGTTGCTTGATGTCGTAGTTTGGATCTTCAGGGTTGAAGTTCACCCCTTTCCTGATGGCAAATACCAGCTTTGGAAAGACCGGTGTCTTACAGTTTTTACCCAGGCCACGAATCCGGTTTTTCAGAATGGACTTTTGTACCAGACGCTCTTCCCAGCTGGTGCCAAGGCCAAAGCCGAAGGTGACAAACGGTGTCTGACCATTGGCGGTGTGGAGGGTATTTACCTCATACTCCAGGGCCTGATAGGCGTCATAGCAGTCCTTCTCGGTCATTTCCATGGCGTATTCACGGGCTTTTTGTTCATCACCAATCCAGCGCATACCCTGCTGCAGGTGCTTTTCAAAGGTTTTGCGAACGTAAGGTGCGTGAATGCGGTCAATCTCGTTGATGCTGGTGCCACCATAGATATGGCTGGAAACCTGGGCAATGATCTGGGCAGTGATGGCCGCTGCCGTAGTGATTGACCTGGGTGTTTCAATTTCCGCATTACCCATTCTAAAACCGTTGGTCATCATCCCTTCAATATCGATCAACATGCAGTTGAACATCGGGAAGAAGGGCGCGTAGTCCAGGTCGTGGTAGTGGATTTCGCCACGTTCATGGGCAGCGGTAATGTGCTTTGGCAGAATATGCTGTTTGGCGTAGTGCCTGGCGACTACACCGGCCAGAAGGTCCCGTTGGGTCGGGATGATTTTACTGTCCTTGTTGGCGTTTTCATTAAGCAGCTCTTCATTATCCTGGTTGATAATGCTGAGAATATCCCGGCTCAGGGCATTACGCGATTCCCGTTCAATATCCCGGGTCTGACGGTACTCAATGTATTTACGGGCCGCGTTATGGTATTCGCTGCTCATCATCAGGTGCTCTACCTGATCCTGGATGTCATAGATATCCACCAGTTCCTGACCAGCCACCGTGTTGGCTACTTTTTTAGCCACGTACTCAGCAAAGTCATTGTCCTTGATCTGAGCATCATTCAGGGCGCTGGCAACGGCTTTTACGATGCGTGGCGCATCAAAAGGCTGGCGTGAACCATCCCGTTTGATGATCTCAGTCATGGTGGGTCTCCGGGCAGATAGGGTAATCAGATATTGCGCCTTAATGGGTGGAATATCTACAGGTGGTGGTTTGCTTTCTCGTCTGACACTATATGTAGTGTTTGTTGGCTGCTATGATCCACTAAAGTGACTGCTTCTGCAATATTGACAAAACGTAAATCTTCACTGGGGGTCATGGTTTGCATTGGAAAGTCAGGAGTTACTGACAGGGAAAGACACATATATTGAGCGGTTAAACAGAGTTAGCCTGCTGGAAAAGTATTTTGCAGGTATATTCCGAAGTGCCTTGGCGGGCATTAACCCCAATGCCATGGGAGCTGATTTTTCTGTTTCCCCATGATCGCATGCAGTTCCTCAAACACGCTTTTCGCACTGGGACGCCGCTTTGGATCAATATGTGTACAGCGCTCGACCAAAGCAACTAACTGACAGAGTTTTTTCTTATCGCTATTGGATAATGCTGTTCCCACTGGCTCAGAAAAACAGCTTGCTCCTGTCGGCAGGTTAAGTTTCAACAGCCCTTTCGGCTCTGATAGATATGGAGTGCCATAACCCGCTTTTTGTATTTCCGCCGCTTCATTGGCAACCGCCCTGTCTATTTCATCTGCACAATATACGTCGGACGACTTCATGTAATCAGCCAGGGATTGTTGCAAAACTCCCGCTTTATAAAGTGCTTCTTCGCCCCCCTGAATATGGCATATCATCATTGCCAATAAGAGGCCAAATGACCATATGTCGCCCTCCTTGCTCGCAGGAGTGTATTGCCACGGGGCGAATCCGGCACCTGTTCCAGTATAAGCCCCCGGGAAACGGAGCTCTGGTGCATGCCAGGCATTATTATAAAAAGTAAAGCGTTTTTCTCCCGGATGACGGGGACCTGGGCACGCTCCAGTCACACTGAAACGTTCCGCATTGCCAGGCCCCAGCCTGCCATCAATTATACGCAGGCTTTTCAGTCGGATATCACCATGGGCAACCCCTTGCTCATGCATGGCAGCAATCGTCCCGGTCAGGTTGCTGATATCTTCCAACACTTGCTTTAATACGCCAGACCCCGGTAGGCCGGAGCCTTGTGTCATGTATTTCTCACCCAGGTCACTAAGCAATGGCCATTGATCCGGCGCTCGGTCAGCATCAATAGTCGGCTCCGGCAAGCCTTTGATTTCATAATGCCTGTATAAATGATGTTGTCTGTACGTAGCAGGCAACATCTCCAGCAACTGAAAGATATTTTCTTCCTGTTGTTCAGCGCTCTGCCCGGTGTGAAGGTTATTCTTGATCAAATGAACATTTTCCGGGTTCACCATCAATAAAATACCCAATGGCTTTTCCATACCATCCTTTTCCCTGACGGAGACGTTGGCCGCTTCGGTAAACCATGTTGTTTCTGCAGGTTCTATTTTAAGCGTACTATCAGCTGTATTGCTTTCTATCTCAGGGTAGGGTAACAAGGTGATTCTGCACTGCTCATCAGAATCCATATCACTGCGAATATTTCTTCTGAAAATGTCATAGGTTGGCCTGTCTGATCGATCATCTATTAGCTTGATGGTCAGGTCATCGTCTGGTTGTGCAGCTTCTATACGTCGACTGAATGCCAGTCTGACAATATTCTGTTCATCGCGCAGAAACGCATGAAACTGGCAATTCTCGACTCTCTTGTCTGCTGGAGTAAACATCGGTTCATTCACCATAAAATCAGAAGATAAACAGGCGCCCGGGGCATCAAGCTGATACATCTGTATAAAAAATAGTTTGAGGGTAGTTCAATTTATGGTCAGGTTCACTGACAATGTGGTCAGCGGCTCTGTCAATGATTTTTAACACCCTTTATCCTGTTTGCCGACAATCGCTGGATACTTATTGATGGATCCGGTTGTTGATGCGATGATCGGCGCTTTTTTGTATCTGTCCTGGAATGGGGAGAGGAGACTGAGTTGAGCGCTAGTTCTGGAAAAGCATCCCTGGCCAATTGCGAGTTTGATCAGCAGCAGGAAAAGGTATTATCTGCCTGGCTGGCATCACGTCCTGCCGGGAAAAGCGGTCAGGTTATAACGCTGTCCGCCATCAAAGGCCTGATGTTTGCCATTGCCAACTCTCCGGTTAATGTGCCGCCAGATCGTTGGATGGCTCTGGCGCTGGCGAGCAAAACCCCCAGATTTGAATCCGCGCAGCAGGAAGACGATATCCGTCATATCCTGTTTAACTTGCTGGATAAAACCAGAAAGACCATCAGTGGTGGTTTTGAGGTGCTTCCAGAAGAGTGCCGGGCTGAAGATGTGTACTCTTCAGAATTCTCCCGCCTTAAGGAGTGGGCATTGGGTTATGGGCAGGGCTGTGAATTGCTGATGGATGTCTGGACCCAGGTGCTGAAGCATCCCCGCGTTCAGCCTATGGAAGAGTCCTGGTCCAGTTGCATGGTGCTGTTGAACGTCTGGAGTCGTGCCGACAGCCTTCTGGAAAAAGCCAGGAAGAAAGATGGCCCGGATGTGAATAAGATGCTGCAGGCAATGCCAGCGGTTGCCCGGGAAATGGCAGTGATGTGTCACGATATTCGCGAGATCTGGCAAAAGGCCCTGGAAAAGCCGGCTTCGGTCAAGGTAACCAAGGTTGGCCGCAATGACCCCTGCCCCTGTGGTAGCGGAAAAAAGCACAAGAAGTGCTGTGAAAAGGGTTAAAAGAAAGCACTTTTTAAGGTCCAGGACTCCAGGAGGTTGTACTGTAATGAGTTTTGTATTTGACTGAGGCTTGTTAGGGGCGTTTGCCGTTGCCCGTTGCCCGTTTCCCGAAAAAGACAGGCCGCATTTGCTTGTGCTTTTGCGGGCAACGGGTAACGGGCATCGGTGAGCGTGCTGTGCCAAATGGTTCAAATCAACCTTCAGGTATGTCTGTCTTCCACTTCACCCAAACCGATATCGGATTGTTGAGTGATGACCCGCGCACCCGGCTGGTCTGCCGATGCTTTGGTATAAAAGTGAAGTTCCCGTTGTGGGAATGGAATGGTGATCCCTTCCCGGTCAAACCGGACTTTTACTTCGCGGGTAATGTCCCAGTATACGTCCCAGTAGTCGTCTGTTTTTACCCAGGGTCGAACCACAAAATCCACGGATGACTCGTTGAGAGCATTCAGGCGAATCATGTGTTCTGGTGTTTTCAGTATTTTCGGGTGGCTGATAACAATATCTTCAAGAATCCGTTCTACCTGTTCAACACTGTCTCCGTAGGCAACCCCAAAGACCATATCGACCCGGCGGATACGTTCCGAGGTGATGTTTTTGATGGTTTCTCCCCAGATCTTGGCATTAGGTACCATAAAGACCTGGTTGTCGAACGTGCGGATCGTGGTGTTTACCAGGCTCATCTTGCCAACTTTACCGGCAACGCCGCCGGCCTCGATAAAGTCACCCACATCAAAAGGACGGTAGATCAGGATCATCATCCCGGAGGCAAAGTTGGACAGGGTATCTTGCAGGGCAAAACCGATGACAATACCGGCAACCCCCAGACCGGTCAGTACCGGTGTCAAATCCAGACCCACCTGTGCCAGGGCGAACAGAAAGCCAAAGACCACGACCAGATTACCACCAACATTGATAAAGAATTCCTGAACCAATGTACTGAAACGGGCTTTTTTATGGGTGACGGCACGGGATATCCCCCTTCGAACCAGACGGGCTAACAGTATGGCTGCCACCATCAGGACGGCAAACAGGAAGAGTCGGGAAAATATGCCGCCCATATTGGCTTTGAACCAGTGAATCAGGTCGTCCCAGAGTCCGGCGATCACGGTGTATAAGGTGTCAAAGTTAACGACAGCTTCGGCCAGGTTGCCGGTGGTTTTGAAAATCAGTTCATTGTACTGATCCACTGGCAGCCCCTGTTCTTCCATCATTATCACGATCTGTCTCAGGTTGGCGACCGCGCTGCGTACCAGGCGATCCTGGGTGGCAATTTTATTTTCCAGCGAGCTGCGGGCATCAGCAGGAAGGGATTTCAACTCTGCCTGCAACAGCACTTTCTGACGGGTGCTGTTGCGCAGGTAGATCGCCATAAACTCGGCATAGAGAGTTATCTCCTGGTCAAGCTTCTGCTGTGCGGCGGCGGTATCCACCTTCCAGCTTTTCAGTAAATTCAGGTTGTCCAGCCTTTCGGTCTGTAGCCAGTTTATATAGGCATAGAATTCATTGATATTGAACAGCACCAGCAACTGATCATCAGCTTTGGCCTTTTCGTATTGTTCAAAGAGTTTGCGCAGGTCTGATGCGGCAGTCTCCAGCCGGGCCTCAAAAAAGCGGTTTTCCGCGTTCACCACGTTCTCACCCAGCCCAATGGCCTCCGGTGTATTAACTGCCTTAACCTGGTCCAGGAAATTATTTACCAGTCCGGTGGTAGTGCGAATATCGGAGACGAACTGTTGCTGAATCAGGTCGCGGGTCATTTCGGAGGTGGCTTTCTCCCAGTTGACTTCCATCTGGACCACACGTTTGCCGGTGGCTTCAATATCCGTCATTACCTCTGCATGAGCATCAATAAGCTCCGTTGATGACGGCGGCTGGGGTGTGGTGTTGTCGGCAAAGGCGTTGAAGGAAAAAAACAGTAATATCCAGACAAGGTTTCTGAACATCGGAAGTCTCCGAAAGGAACGTCAGTATCAGTTCCTGCTTGAGTGCTGGTTGTGGGCTATGTGTGAAAATTTGAAGGCCAGAATGTTACTTCAGCATTCTCAAGGAAATATTCTGATGTTGCATCCTGGGCAAAGTTTATAATGTTACGTTGGGTCGAAAGGCTTTGAAATACTTTTATTAGTGAGGAAAAAAATTCTTTTTCACCGGATGTTGGCAGGTTCAGGCCATCAAATGCCAAAATTGCCCGAATGAACCTGAGTTGAATGATTTTCTGCAAAGTCATTGCCCATCGAGGTGGAAGAGGGCTGGCAAGAGCCAGCCTTTGAAGGGTTATTTCAGATTGATCGTCAGGTTTGGTTGATCACTTTGCTGAAAAGCTTCTTCATCATAGTCCCATCGGGAGGTAACGGTTTTGGTTTCTGTATAGAAACGCACGGCCTGCTTGCCATAAGCATGAAGGTCACCCATAAAGGAGCCTTTCCAGCCGGTGAATGAGAAGAAAGGGAGAGGTACCGGAATAGGAATATTGATACCCACCTGACCCACTTCAATTTCACGCTGGTATTTACGGGCAGCGGCACCGGAAGCTGTGAAAATTGATGTGCCATTGCCGTATGGGCTGGCATTGACCAGCTCGATGGCTTCAGCCAGGGTATCTACGGTAATGCAGCAGAGTACTGGTCCAAAGATCTCTTCCCGGTAGATGGCCATATTCGTGGTGACATCCGTAAACAGTGTTGGCCCAATCCAATTGCCATCCGGGAGTCCTTCAACCGTACAGTCACTGCCGTCCAGAAGGCAGGTTGCTCCTTCTTCCTTACCTTTGGCAATTAATGCCAGCACACGTTCTTTGGCCGCCTTGGAAATCAGTGGGCCGTAACCGGCCCCGGGATCGTCCCAGGCTCCCGGTTTAACAACGGACAGCTGCTCTTTCAGCTCATCAATCCAGTTTTTACTGTCACCGACAAAGACCGCTACACTGATGGCCATACAGCGCTGACCGGCAGCCCCGACAGATGCACCGACAAGACCGTTTAATACGCGGTCTTTGTCGGCATCAGGCATGATGACCATGTGGTTTTTAGCGCCCGCCATACACTGGGCACGTTTCATATTTTCAGTCGCTGTCTTGTAGATGTATTTGCCAACCGGCACGGAGCCGACAAACGACACGGCTTTGGTATCAGGGTGATTCAGGAGATAGTCTACCTGTTCTTTACCGCCGTGAACGGCCTGCAATACTCCCCTGGGTGCACCTGCTTCAACAAATAACTCAATCAGGCGCATGACCGTGAGCGGTACCTGCTCCGAGGGCTTCAGAATAAATGTATTGCCGGCAGCAATGGCCAGAGGGTACATCCACAGTGGAATCATTGCCGGAAAGTTGAATGGGCTGATACCCACACAAACACCCAGTGGCTGAGTGTAACTGTAGGTGTCGATATTGCTGGCAACATTCTCAACCGTTTCGCCCATCATGGCTGAAGGAATATTGGCTGCCTGTTCTACCACTTCAATGCCTCGCCATACATCGCCTTTGGCATCAGCAAATGTTTTGCCTGTATCCTGTGAAACCAGTTCTCCAAGGGCATCATGGTTTTCTTTGAGCAGTGCCACATAGCGCATCATCAAACGAGCACGGTCTGATACCGGGACATCTCGCCACTGCTTGAAGGCCACCTTTGCACTTGCTATTGCTTTCTCTATTTCGGCTTCAGTGGCATAGGGCAGTTCTGCCAGCAGTTCCTGGGTTGCGGGGCTGGTGACTGGAATAAATTGTGAGCTTTCACTGGCGATGAACTCTCCATCGATAAAAAGGGGGATTCTATTGAGCATGGGACTACCTGTTTTATTTTATTATTGATAGACAGAAATGGCTGCTTTTACCGCTCTTATGGGCACTGCTACTTTGAGGTAGGGCGAGTGCCAGTCTATTATTCCCGGTCAGGCTCCCAGGGAAGCCTGACGGCAGAGGGCGTGTCAGGCAGGGGCTTTCAGTCGATGTTTTTATTCGGCTCGCTTCAATACTACTTCGGGCAGAGGATACTCATCAACAACGACCTTACCACAGGAAGGCATGATTTCAGCTTTGCCTTTCACAACGGTTTTACCGTTCTGGTTGATAACATTTGTTGCAACGGTTGCACGTTTTCGCTGTTCGTTGATTTCCAGAATTTCCAGCTCAACCGTTACCGTATCACCGACTTTTACCGGACGCATGAATTTTAACTCCTGACCCAGATAGATACCACCGGGTCCCGGCAGTTTTGTGGCCAGGGCGCATGAGATCAAGGAGGCAGTCCACATGCCGTGGGCAATACGACCTTCGAACTGTGTCGTTGCAGCAAACGCCTCATCCAGATGAACGGGGTTAGTATCACCGGATACTTTGGCAAACAGCAGGAGGTCTTCTTCTGTCAATGTGCGGGTAAGACTGGCCTTGGTGCCAATGGTTAACGCTTCAAATGGGATGTTTTCCAGCTTGCGCATAAGTTAAGGCTCTGTTGTTGTGTTAACGTAGGGGTAACCGTTTGTCAGAGTGGCCTGGCTTGCGGTCAGGGCCGTATATTTTCATTGGGAATGATTATCGTACCTCAGTGGAGTACTGAAGGACTGCTGTAATGGTGTTTTATTGACCACTGTTTGTGTCCTGGTGGAAAGGTTATCACTTTGGCTGAAGTTACTGAATCAGAATGATGGTGGAAACACAGGAGGTGCCATATAACGTCCTTACACAGGAGATCAGGTTCATTTTATTGTGAATGCTATTGGTTGTGTCTTCGTTGAAAATTAAGTTTGAAGTATTTACCGTAGGTCGTCTATCAGGAGTCGAAGAAAACTGATACCCTCGGAAAATTTTCCAATGCAATAGTTTGCAAGACAGGTTGAACAGTTTGCGAGCCAGTTTTTATCCTATACAGCTTCATTATGGATGTGGGAGGCTTACTCCATGACCACCGGTTTCTGGAAAGACAAGTACCCACAAGGCATTCCTGCAGCTATTGATGTTGGGCAGTATCGCTCAATTATTGATGTACTCGAGTACAGTACCCGTAAGTTTGCCAGCAAGCCTGCATTCAGCAACATGGGGCATGAACTCAGCTATTCCCGCCTTTACGAGCTCAGTGGCCATTTCTGCAGCCATCTGCAGAATCACACCGACTTACGCC
Source organism: Endozoicomonas sp. SESOKO1 (assembly GCF_024606265.1). Lineage (GTDB taxonomy): Bacteria > Pseudomonadota > Gammaproteobacteria > Pseudomonadales > Endozoicomonadaceae > Endozoicomonas. The sequence goes on along the minus strand of NZ_JAHHPP010000295.1, from coordinate 7,008 downwards.
CCGGCGATCGTATAGCCATTATGCTGCCCAACGTCATGCAGTTTCCTGTGGCGGTGTTTGGCGCGTTGCGTGCCGGATTGATTGTGGTGAACACCAATCCGCTCTATACCGAGCGTGAGATGGAGCATCAGTTTCGTGATTCCGGAGCCAAGGCGCTGGTTGTGCTGGCTAACATGGCCCATATGGCAGAGAAGGTGATTCCCAAAACAGCGATCAGGCATGTTGTGGTGACCCAGGTCGGGGATATGTTGCCGACCTTCAAGCGGACACTGGTGAACTTCGTGGTTCAGCACGTCAAGAAAATGGTGCCTGACTATTCACTGCCGTCAGCAGTGCCGTTTACCACTGCCCTGAGTCGTGGTGCGTTGCGCCATTGCACGGATATTCGCAGGGAAAATGATGATGTGGCAATCCTGCAGTATACCGGTGGCACAACAGGTATCGCTAAAGGTGCAATGCTGACTCATCGTAATATTCTCAGCAATATGTTCCAGGTCAAGGCACTGGTTGGGGGTAATTTGCGGGAAGGAGAAGAGCTGATTATTGCGCCACTGCCGCTTTATCATATTTTTGCTTTTACTGTGCATTGCATGGTGGCTGTCTTGCTGGGTGAGCATAACATGCTCATTACCAACCCGAGGGATATGAAATCCTTTATCAGGGATTTGACCGGTAAGCCTTTCAGTATGTTTATTGGTCTGAATACTCTTTTTGTCGGGCTCATGAATCAGGAAGCCTTCCGTCGTCTTGATTTCTCCTATTTGAAGAACACCATTTCCGGCGGTATGGCACTGCAACTGGATACTGCGGAGCGTTGGGAAAACCTGACCGGCAGTCGTATCTGCGAAGGCTATGGTATGACGGAGACCTCGCCGGTGGTAACGATTAACCCGCTGGGTAAAATCAAACTGGGCACCATTGGTCTGCCAGTGCCATCCTGTGAATTGAAGGTGGTAGATAGTGATGATAAGGATCTGCCCATTGGTGAGGTTGGAGAACTCTGCATAAAAGGTCCCCAGGTGATGAAGGGATACTGGCAGAGTGAGCAGGCCACTGAAGAAGCGTTTCTGGATGGCTGGCTGAGAACTGGCGACATTGCCCGAATAGACGAGGAGGGTTATGTCACCATTGTGGACCGGAAAAAGGACATGATCTGTATTTCCGGTTTCAATGTTTACCCGAATGAGCTGGAGGAGGTGCTCTCCGCCCACCCCGATGTCACTCAGTGTGCTGTGATCGGTGTTCCCGATAAACGCTCTGGAGAGGCGATCAAGGTGTTTGTTGTGTCCAGTAATCCGGGGCTGGCCAAAGAAGAAGTGATTCACTTTTTCCGACAGAACCTGACTGGCTATAAAGTACCCAAGCTGGTTGAGTTCAGGGATGAGCTGCCCACAACCAATGTCGGTAAGATCCTCCGCCGTCATTTGCGTGATGAAGAGCTGGCAGCCAGGGCCAGTCAGTAGTGGAAAGTTCCGCTCATCCGGGTATGAATATTGCCCGGAAAGTTTAATGAGTGGTTAGAATTCCTGTCAGGCGGCCATTCAGGCCGCTTTTCCAAACCAGTATAATCATCGCTGATTCCATCCAAACGGGAGTATCTGGGTGTCCGGCTTTTCCGATAAGCAACTGCGTCAGTCTATCAATCAATGCATGATACGTGATCGTTACCGCTTGCGTGGTCAATTGCGTCGGCTTAAACGGGATGATGAGGCAGGTCTGGACCGGATCCGGAAACAAATTGCATCATCTCTATCACTGGTAGAGCAGCGACAAGCTTCTCTTCCTGAGATCCGTTATCAGCAGATGCTACCGGTGATTGACCGGAAAGAGGATATCGCCAGGGCTATCCGTGAGCACCAGGTAGTGGTGATCGCTGGTGAAACAGGCTCAGGCAAGACAACCCAGCTGCCAAAAATCTGTCTTGAAGCGGGTCGTGGTATTTTTGGTACGATTGCCCATACGCAGCCCCGGCGACTGGCCGCCCGCTCGGTTGCCAATCGCATTGCTGAAGAGCTTGGGGGCGTGCTGGGGGAGCAGGTTGGTTACCAGGTGCGTTTCACCGATCACTCCACCGAAACCACCCTGATCAAGTTGATGACTGACGGTATTCTGCTGGCTGAGATTCAGAATGACCGGTTTCTTAACCGCTATGACACTCTGATCATTGATGAAGCCCATGAGCGCAGTCTGAATATTGATTTTCTTCTGGGCTATATCAAGCTGATTCTGCCGAAACGACCAGACCTGAAAGTCATCATCACGTCGGCCACCATTGATGTGGAACGGTTCTCAAAGCACTTTGATCAGGCGCCGGTGATTGAAGTCTCTGGTAGAACCTTTCCGGTAGAGACGTTATATCGTCCATTGGAAGATCTTGAATTGGAAGGGCGGGACGCTGACCAGCGATTGCAGCAGGGAATTCTGGCAGCACTGGAAGAGATTGACGGCCTTGAACGCGCAGGCAAGGGCAAACCACTGGGCGATGTGCTGGTGTTTCTCAGTGGTGAGCGCGAGATCCGGGAAACTCACCAGTTCCTCCGGGATGCAAAACTGCCCCATACTGACATTCTGCCACTGTATGCCCGTCTTTCTGCTGCCGAGCAGAATCGAATTTTCCAGGAACACTCCGGTCGTCGTGTTATTTTGTCCACCAACGTTGCCGAAACCTCGTTAACGGTGCCGGGCATTCGCTATGTGATTGATCCTGGCACTGCGCGTATCAGCCGCTACAGTGTCCGGTCAAAAGTCCAGCGACTGCCGGTAGAAGCCGTGTCACAGGCATCGGCCAATCAGCGTAAAGGGCGCTGTGGTCGTGTTGCTGAAGGTATCTGTATTCGCCTTTACTCTGAGGAGGATTTTCTTTCCCGTGCGGAGTTTACCGATCCGGAGATTCTCAGAACCAACCTGGCTGCGGTTATCTTGCAGATGTTGCGGATGGGGCTGGGAGATATTGCCGCGTTTCCGTTTGTTGATCCACCGGATGGCAAAGCGATCAATGATGGCTTCAAGTTGCTGCAGGAGCTGGTGGCGGTTGGGAAAGACCGGCGCATTACCCCGATTGGCCGACAGCTGGGGCAGCTGCCGGTAGATCCACGCCTTGGACGAATGCTGATCGAAGCCAATAAAAATAATGCCCTGCATGAAGTGTTGATGATTGTCAGTGCCCTGGCGGTGCAGGATCCCAGAGAACGTCCGCAGGACAAGCAGCAGGCGGCAGATCAGCGACACCGCGAGTTTTATCACGATGACTCGGACTTTATGACCTATGTGAATCTCTGGGAAGCCTATGAGGAACAGCGGCAGGCACTGTCCCAGAATCAGCTGCGAAAATACTGCAATAAACAGTTTCTGTCTTTTATGCGTATGCGCGAGTGGCGCGACCTCCATCGACAGCTGACACTGGCCTGTAAAGACTTGCAATTCCGCGTGAATGACAGTCCTGCCAGCTATGGTGATGTTCACAAGTCACTGCTATCCGGCCTTTTGTCGCAATTGGGCAGTAAAGACGACGAAGCGGATTATATGGGCGCCAGAAACCGCTGCTTTTATCTGTTCCCTGCATCGACGCTCTATAAACGCAAGCCAAAATGGGTGATGGCTGCGGAGTTGGTGGAAACCTCCAGGCTCTTTGCCCGAACCAATGCCAGGCTGGAGCCTCAATGGATTGAACCGCTGGCAACTCACCTGGTCAAGCGGAATTATTTTGAGCCCCACTGGGAGAAGAAACGTGCCCAGGTGGTAGCGTTTGAGCAGGTCACGCTGTATGGATTGATTGTCGTCGGCCGTCGTCGGGTGAATTATGGCCCGATAGATCCGGTGGTTGCCCGGGAGATCTTTATCCGTGAAGCCCTGGTGGAAGGGCACTTTGATTCCAAAGGTGCATTTCAGAAGCATAACCTGGCATTGATTGAAGAAGTGGACGAGCTGGAAGCGAAGTCCCGGCGGCGGGACATTCTTGTTGACAGCGAAACGCTTTACCACTTTTACGATGCCCTGATTCCTGCGGATATCTGTAACGGGGCGGGCTTTGAGAAGTGGCGCAAGGTGGCTGAACGACAGAAGCCTGATTTGCTTCACCTTACCAAAGACTATCTGATGCAGCACGAGGCAGAGCATGTTACTGCCAACCGATACCCGGATCGCTTCCGTTGGGAGGGGCTGGAGCTGCCACTCAGTTATCACTTTGCCCCGGGTGAGCCTGATGACGGTGTAACCCTGACCGTGCCGGTCGAGGCATTAAGGCTGTTGCCAAAGTATCGTCTGGAATGGCTGGTGCCCGGGATGCTGTTCGACAAGTGTGTGGCGCTGGTCCGGGCCATGCCCAAACCGGTGCGCAAGAACTTTGTCCCTGTGCCTGATTTTGTTAATGGTGCTTTGGAATCTCTCTCTGCCTGTGACGAGCCGCTGACCGACATGCTTGGGCGACAGCTGACCCGTATGTCCGGTGTGCGTATTCTCGAAGAGCACTGGAACCGGGATAACCTGGATGCGCACTTGCTGATGAATATCCGGGTGGTGAATGAAGATGGCGATGTTATTGGCCAGGGGCGTGATTTGAATCAGCTCAGACAACAGTTCTCTGATCATGTGCAGGATACGATCCGGAAGCTGGCGAAAAGTCATCTGGAACAGGAAGGTCTGCTGGACTGGACCTGTGGCGAGCTGCCCCATGAGATTACCCGGAAAGCCGGGGGGCTGGTATTAAAGTCATACCCGGCCCTGGTTGACCAGCGTGATTCCGTGGCGGTTCAGCTGTTTGAGAGTCCGGCGATGGCCGACGTTGAAAACCGCAAAGGGTTGACGCGACTGCTCAGGATCAGGCTGTCCACCCAGCTTAAGTTTGCCTTGAGTAAAATGGCCCGATTGAAAGAAACCAGGTTGCTGGCCACTAACCTGATGAATCAGAACCTGCTTGAAGATGATGTGCAGAGTTTGATTATCAGCGGCGTCTATCTGAATAAGGACAGCGAGCTGCCCAAAAACCGTGAATCATTCATGGCATTGCTGGAGCAGCGTAAAGGCGACATTGTGCCTTTTGCCGAGAAGATTGATCCCATTCTTAATGAGATCTTTCGTATTGCCCAGGGGATTAGCCGACAGCTGAAAGGTAAGATCAGTTTTGACCAGGCACTGGCCCTGGCGGATATCAAGCAGCATGTGCAAAGGCTGTTACAACCAGGATTTATGACTTCAGCGGGCATGGAGTGGCTAAGCCATTATCCGCGTTATTTCAAGGCGATTGAGGTCAGGCTGGAGAAACTTCCTGCCCAGGTAAACCGAGATCGTGCCTGGACGGAAGAGCTGACTGCGCTGCAACAGAAGTATGATAAGCGACGGGAAGCTCATAGCCAGCATAAGGTGATTGATCAAAATCTTCAGCAGTTTTATTGGATGATTGAAGAGTATCGGGTTTCACTGTTCGCCCAGCAACTGGGCACTCGTTTTCCGGTATCAGACAAACGTCTTCGTAAACTGTGGGAACAGGTTGAGAGTATTTAAGCAAGGTTACTCCCTCGGTGGGGTGGACGTCCCGGAGGGAGTTTCAATGAAATCAGAAGTCGTAGCGGATACCGGCCTGTAACTCGTCATCCGCGTTATCAATCTGCTGGAACTTGTAACCGGCGTAGGTTCGCAGGTTGTCATTGAACTTGTAAACGGCCTCAATGGCAAACTCGTCAATGGTTTCTACCGTTGTACCAGCCTTTGGGTCTTCTTCCTGATAGTTGTAAACACTGGCCAGGGTCAGTCTCTTTACCGGTTTGTATTTGGCTGAAATTTCGTAGCCGGTAATATCATTATCAGCTTCGCTACCCACGGTATACAGAGCTCCCAGTGTAATGTCATCAAAAGAGTATTGAGCGACAAGATTAACCTGATCGTCGTCATTGACCCCGTTGCTTTGGGAAACATAACCGGCGCCAATATCAACTGAGCCAATATGATAGAGGGCAGCAATACCATAGCTTTCGGTATCTTTGGTGTTATCTTCATCCGCTGCTGAATAGCTGGCCTGAATGGTCAGGTCATCAAATTTTTCGGAATAAAGGAAGGTGTTTTCGCGTTTGTCTTTGTTGCCACTAACGATATCCGCCGCTTCGGCACCAAATGTTGCCATAATATCGGTGATGTCAGTCAACAGCACCTGGGCAGAGTCTTGTTTACCATAGGAAAACTCTCCAAAAGAAGTGCCTAAACCTGCAAAGTAATAACGATTGGTTAGTTCAGACTTGCCGTCAAACTCAGTCTCATATTTGGCAAAGCCATACAGCCCTTCAGAAATCCGGGTTTTTCCGGTTAGCTTTACGCGGGCACGGGACTTATCTTTGAATGAGTCAGTGTCGGCACTTTTATTTTCGTCAGAGATATTGAAACGTGCTTCTGCACGACCACCAATTTTTAGCGTAGTCCCGTCTTCATCATAAATAGTTACAGCCAAAGAAGGGGTCGATGCCAGTGCGGTCAGAATGGTTGTAGTCAGTGCTGCGTTCTTCATCTTGTTTGTATTACCTTACTTGTGTGGTTGAGTGTTCTGTTTATTGGATTGAGAGCGTTATAGTAATCAGCAAAAATGAAAGAAAAATTTCTGTAAAGTTACAATTTTATTGAGATTTTGTTTCTGTCTGATGAACTTGGGGAGGGCGAGGCCCCACTGTGTCAGGATAGTTATTCCGGTTGCTGATTAACCAAAATAGTTAGACAGTGGACGGCAGAAGTTTAATGTGCCGAGTTATTCAAAAGAACGCAAAGCTGCGGTTGTGAAGAAACTGTTGCCTCCACATAATCGTTTAGTGCCTGATGTGGCCAGAGAGGAAGGCATTAGTGAGCAAACGTTGTAGAATTGGCGGAAGACGTTACGGAATAATGGTTGTGTTGGGATTAAGCACCAACGCCTTCTTCTGGAAGACCTGCGCACTTATTCTTTATGGCTATTGTTTTCCATATTTTGTACAGTCAGTTGAAATAAAAACAAACAAAAATTTGACGAATCCATTTTTTGGTTATTTACTG
>NZ_JAHHPP010000294.1 GCF_024606265.1 Endozoicomonas sp. SESOKO1 | reverse complement strand
CGCTGGCATCCTCGGTGAATTCATTGGCCATTTCTGACAGGCACTCGGGGCAGCGGGCCTTGAATGCTAACAACGCCATGCCAACCTCTCCGGCAAAACCGCCGAGTCCGCCACCGATTATCCCACCAACAGTACTACTGGATACACCGCTGCTGCCCTGGCTGTCGGGTGCGGCATGGGCACCGCCGGGTTGCGCTGCACTGGCTTGCTCTGCAACGGCACCAGCGTCCGGCTCTGGGTCAAGCAGGCTTAAGTCTCTTTCAATAGCGAGCTTGACCAGCTCTCCGGCAGTGCTGGTGGCCAGGTCAGTGGTTGCCGGTGCCGATGCGGCCCCCTTTGGTACTGATTGGGCATCGCCATCAGCACTTTTTTTCGGGGGGGTGGGCAGGTGCTTGGCGATGTTATCCAGTGTGGTGACAGCGTGTGCATTCATCAGCCTGATGTCGGTAAATTTTGAGAGACCCCAATGTTCAACAGGATTCGGCTGCGCGATGGCTGCAAGGACTTCCCGCATCAGATAAACCATGGGCATTTGCGCAAACTTTGCCAGATCTTCTGTCTCTGATTGTGATAGGGATTTCAGGTTGATCTTCAGAATTTTCCGGATGGCATCACTTTTGACCGTATCAAGGTATTTTGTAGTCAGGGCATTGATTTTTTCCTTGTCAAGTTCTTTGAGTTGGGCGGGGGCGTGGGTCATGATATCTTTAATGGTTAGTGCTGAATCCTTGATCAGTTCCATGTTTTCCAGTGGGTCCAGCAACGAGTTGGTAAGGTGAGCGAAACCTCTACCGTAAAGGGGGGCAGCATTAGGCCCGGGGTGCAGTGGTATGTTATGTATATCAGCAAATTGAGCCAGGGCATTGGGTATGGCGGCTTTCAGCTGCTCCAGAGTCGTGCCGGTAACCGTGGTTACACCGGTAATCTGATCTTGAACAGTGAGCCTGAAGAGATTGTTGCTTTTGCTGAAAGCAAAGTAACAGAGGTGACGGGAAGTAGGATCGACTGCAAATTGCACAAGTTCAGTACCAAGACTGTCAACAGGAATCTGGTCTAACATTTTATCGATCAGTTGACTAAGTGAATTGAAACTGTTTGATTCAAGCTCAATCAGCTTATCCAGTTCAAGCGATACACGAACGGCTGCGTCGATCATCTGTTTAATAGATATGCTGTCAGCCTCCAGGCCCACTGAATCGGGATGGTTGTGTGGTATAGCTTCGTCCCCGTAATATAATGCATCCTGCAAGGCCATTCTGATCTGGAGTGGGAGTCGACTGTAATCGAAACCAAATAATATTGAATTTGCCAGGCTCACCAATGAATTGGTGAACATACCGTAACGACCGGCAATGGCGGTGGCCAGTAAATCCCCGGCACAAAATCCTTTAGCCAGGTCATTTTTGAATGCCAGATCCAGGGCATCCTGGGCAAGTGCTGACAGAAGGATCTCTCGTAGAGGAATCGAGGCAGCTGCCTGATCAGTCAGTGTTAGCAAGTCATGAATCTGATTGTCTGCCAAACTCTTGATATTGTCTAAAAGGTCACGATAAGGGTTTTCTGATGCGTAGTCATTTGGGGTATTAAATACTTTGTTATGGAGTACATTAACACTGAAGGTAATTTGGCCAACCCGGTAATAATCGCTGTTATTGATGGCCTGTTGAATTTCGTCGGCGTACTTCTTCAGTCCTTTTAAAATTTTGACTTTATCTGTCATCCATTCAAACATCTCTTTAAATCCAGGATCGTCAATAAGGCTATCGCGGTTATATAGAGCTTTGTTGAATGCATGCAGCCTTTCTTCGAAGCCTTTGAAGAATACTTTCATTTCACTAGACATTGGTGCTTTCTCAAATTGAGTCAGCCCTTTGAGCAGAGCTGTAGTTATGTCTATTAAAAGCGCTCTTCTGGTTCTTTTGGTTTTCGTGTTACCCTGGTCATGATTCCGGATGTAATTCTTCACTTGATCAGTGAGCTGTTTCAGTTCATTCTCATAAATCGTGGCAACGGCTGGAAAGGATTTTTTAATAGCCTCGGTGAAGCAAGAAACCATTAATACCAGATTGAATAATTCATACATTTCCACTCTTTTTTCCAAACTTGATATTAACTCGGACAAATCAATCATTGGGTGTGGCTGCTGACTGTAACGAATGTGCGGCAATGGATCATCCGGATGTACACCGATGATTGTTCCGGACTGCTGAGCTATCCCGGTGATATTCCCCCAGGCATTTTCGGCAGTTGCTATGAGACTGTTTTTTTGCTGTTGTTGATAGTCCACCAGCTTGTTTTTCAGTGACGCCATTAACGTGATTTTTGCACTATCGGAAACCAATTCGCTCAGTAGCGGCATGGTAGTAGTCGGGATAAGTGTACTTGTTCCGTTGGTCGCCTGAGTGATGTTTCCCAACGGGGTTGTAGCTGTTGATGAACGGTTGTTAACGGTTGTGTGTGTGGGTATTGATGGCGTGAAGTCACTGGTATGGGCTGCATGGTCAGCAGTTGATAAGGTGGGTGATGTGACAGTGCTGTCAGTACTGGAGACAGTCGTTAGTCCTGTGGTTTCCGGGCTGACGTCGGTGGTTGTGTAGTCTTCGGATAATGGTGTGGACGGTTTATTAGCAATGGAATTTGTGTCAGAACTATTGCCGTTGTTCTGGTCAGTGTTCTGACCAGCCACAGGGGGCGGCTTAATAAAAAGTGTATTTTGGGTACGATGTTGGAGGCATTCAGTTAATTTTTTTTGCATATTTTGTATCTTGCCTTCCAGGGCCTGTGTTTCTTCCCGGTTTTTATTAATCAGTTTCTGGACATCGGACTCGGCATTTGTTCGATAAGACAGAAATTTCCTTTTGGTTGATTGTTCGGGTAAATCGCCT
>NZ_JAHHPP010000293.1 GCF_024606265.1 Endozoicomonas sp. SESOKO1 | reverse complement strand
AGCTGATTTTAGCCCCGATGGTGATCATTTAATAATCCATTGCAGAAATAATCCCAGAGGGGGACCCAAAGGTGACACCGTACTTCTCTGGAAGATTCCTGACTGCCTTTCAAGACAACCTTTGAACAGCCCCTGACAGAATCATTCCGCCAGATAGAGCCAGGTCTCCAGGACAGAGTCCGGGTTCAGGGAAACGGTATCAATGCTCTCCTCCATGAGCCAGCGGGCAAAATCCGGATGGTCACTGGGACCCTGGCCACAGATACCGATGTATTTACCGTGTCGGCGACAGGCCTGAATCGCCATGGACAACAGCTGCTTAACGGCGGCATTACGCTCATCAAAAAGATGGGCAATCAAGCCGGAATCCCGATCAAGTCCCAGTGCCAGCTGAGTCATATCGTTGGAGCCAATGGAGAAGCCATCAAAATATTTCAGGAACTCATCAGCCAGCAGTGCATTGGATGGCAGTTCGCACATCATAATGATCTTCAGACCATGTTCACCACGGCGAAGTCCAAAGTCAGACATAATGTTGATAACCTGATGAGCTTCATCCGGCGTTCTGACGAATGGCACCATCAGTTCAACATTGTCCAGGCCAAACTCATCCCTGACCCGCTTCATGGCCCGGCATTCCAACTCAAAACAATCCCTGAAGGATTCCGAGATATAACGGGAAGCGCCACGAAAGCCCAGCATCGGATTCTCTTCATCAGGCTCATGGATTTTGCCGCCGATCAGGTTGGCATATTCGTTAGACTTGAAGTCTGAGAGTCGGACAATCACCTTTTCCGGGGCAAAGGCGGCCGCAATGGAAGCAACACCTTCAACCAGTTTCTCGACGTAAAAATCCACAGGATCGCCATAGCCTGCCATTCGCTCATCAATCTGCTGTTTCACGGCACCGGGGACTTTGCCCGGATTTTTTCGATAATCCAGCAAAGCCTTGGGATGAACACCAATCATCTTGTTGATGATAAATTCCAGTCGGGCAAGACCCACACCTGCATTGGGCAATCGGGAGAAACTGAAGGCCCGGTCAGGATTACCCACATTCATCATGATCCTGAATGGCAACTCAGGCATCTGATCCAGATCTTTCTTCTGGTGCTCAAACGGTAACTCGCCCTCATAAATAAAGCCGGTATCCCCTTGTGCACAGGAAACGGTAACCACCTGACCATCTTTCAGCCGGTCGGTTGCATCACCACACCCGACCACCGCTGGAATCCCCAGCTCTCTGGCAATAATGGCGGCATGACAGGTACGCCCACCCCGGTTGGTAACAATGGCTGAGGCCCGTTTCATAACGGGTTCCCAGTCCGGATCGGTCATATCCGTCACCAGCACATCGCCATCGCGAACCCGGTCCATATCCATCAGGTCATCCACCAGGCAGACCCGTCCCTGACCAATGCGCTGGCCAATACTGCGACCTTCGGCAAGGACATTACCCTGCTGCAACAGGCGATAACGTTCCAGCGTCCTGGATTCAGTTCGGCTTTGTACTGTCTCAGGCCGGGCCTGAACCACATAAAGCCGCTGGTCATCGCCATCCCTGGCCCACTCAATATCCATGGGGCAACCATAATGGGCTTCAATGGCCATGGCCTGACGGGCCAGTTCCAGCACATCGGCATCACTGATGGAGAACTGCTGACGTTTCTCAAGATCAACATCCACGGTTTGCACGGACCTTCCGGTCTCTCCGGCATCACCGTAAACCATCTGAATCGCCTTGCTCCCCATATTCCGCCTGAGAATGGCAGAGCGCCCGGCTTCAAGTGCGGGCTTGTACACATAAAACTCATCCGGATTCACCGCACCCTGAACGATCGTCTCTCCCAAGCCCCAGGAGGAGGTTATAAATACGGCATCGCGGAAACCTGACTCGGTATCCAGGGTAAACATCACACCAGCAGACCCCGTTTCACTGCGAACCATCCGCTGAATTCCAGCTGACAATGCCACATCCCGATGGTCAAAGCCCTGATGTTCACGGTATGAAATTGCGCGGTCATTGAAGAGAGAGGCAAAGACTTCGCGAACCGCTTGCAGCACATTCTGTGCGCCACGAATATTCAGAAAGGTCTCCTGCTGTCCGGCAAAGGAAGCATCAGGCAAGTCTTCCGCTGTTGCCGAGGATCGCACTGCTACCGCCAGGTCGTCATGTTTACCGCAGAGTTCACGATAGCTGTTGATAATGGCCTGTTCAAATTCAGGCCGAAATGGCTCATCCATAATCCATTGGCGAATTTTGGCACCCGCCCCGGTGAGCTGCTGAAGGTCATCAATATCCAGTTCATCCAGCAATGCATGAATGCGATCATACAACCCTGAGCCATCCAGAAAGTCCCGGTAGGCCTCTGCCGTGGTGGCAAAACCACCGGGTACGCTAACCCCTGCCCTGCCAAGATGGCTGAGCATCTCCCCCAGCGAGGCGTTCTTGCCACCAACCCGCTTTACATCACTATTGCCCAGAGCATTCAAGTCCACTACAAACTCTGGTAAAGATGAACTGTTCAAGCCACACTCCTGCCTGTTCTTCAAAGGATTACCATGGGTTTCACCGTTGAGAATGCACCGACTGCGCCAGAAGCTGTCCGAGTCCGAAAGGCTTCCGGCCCAAAAAGAAGGTTGTCATAGTACGGCCAATTAGACGACACCGATTCTCTCATCACGAATAATACGGTATAGTTTGTTAGATATTGTTAATGATTGAAAGAGTTTTTTGCTTTGAACCACATTCTTTTTATCTATCTGCACCAGAAACCAGAAAGAACACGGTAATCTCAAGCTTTTCCTCTCTGAATTTATGCTTCTGGAGTCAATAAAATGGAGCGATCGGTATTTTTTATCTCTGATGGTACTGGTATTACCGCTGAATCCTTTGGCCAAAGTCTGCTCGCCCAGTTCTCTGGCCCTACATTCCGTCACAACACCCTGCCCTATATTGACACACCCGAAAAAGCCGCACGGACACTGACCCTGATTAAAGAAACTCATCAGCATGAGGTGGTTCAACCTATCGTTTTTATGACGGTGCTGAATGAAGAAGTCAGCAAACTGCTGCATACCAGTGGGGCTTATATTATTGACCTCTTTGTGACCTTTCTTCCCGGCCTGGAGATAGAGCTGGACTCTCATCCGCTGTATACCGTCGGCAAGAAACGTTCAACAACCAGCAGCGACAGCTACCACCGCCGCATCGAAGCGGTGCAGTTTGCCCTTGATAATGATGATGGCGCTCGCATCCGACACTATGAAAAGGCCGATATTATTGTGCTGGGAGCCTCCCGTTCCGGTAAAACGCCGACCTGCATCTATCTTGGGTTACAGTTTGGTATCTTTGCTGCCAATTACCCGATTACCGAGGATGATTTTGATAAGGGCATCAAGTTGCCTGATTTTCTTCGCCCGCACAAAGAACGCCTTTTTGGCTTGACCATCAATCCCGCCCGGCTCTCAGGCATCAGGAATGAGCGGCGACCCAACAGTCGCTATTCATCGGTCAGGCAGTGTCAGTATGAAGTGCAGATGGTTGAACAGATCTATAACCAGGAGCGGATCAGCTATATCGATACCACTGAATTTTCAGTTGAAGAGATTTCGACACGAATAATGGATCAGGCCAATCTGACAAGAAGGCTGAAATAACCATAATTCAAGACTCAACAGGCCCGGGGAATTGAATTTTTTTTTCTCCCCCTTGTCAAATGGCCAAAAAAGGCATCTTTGACAAGGGGTGAAAACGTGGATGTAACAGGCATAAATAGTGGTACGACTACTGGGTCAGGCCTGACTTCAGAAACCAGCAATTGCGACGGGACAGGGAGTTATAAATCCCAGACAGTAAGACCGGCTGAAGACAAAGAGGTGTTCCTCAATCCTGCCAATTCCGGATCCGCCAACACCGGGGCATCTGGAACCAGCCCACCGGGTGTTGACAGCCTGTTTACCCTTGCTGACAGCAGAGTCAGTCATTCCGAAACTCACGGTCCGATTGCTGGCGGGAGTGTTCTCGGAACTGCCGTCGGAAGTGAAGAAAGCGCTGTCGGGAGTGAAGTCGGAAGTGAAGAAAGTACCAAAGGCAGTCAGAAAGTGACTTTCAGCGCAGACCTTCCCCCGGCAAATCAAACAAAGCTGCAGGCATTGCTTGCGTCAGAAAATGTTGAAAAACAATCTGTGAAAGAAGAATTACAGAAACTTGTTCAACAGTTTGATGAATTGCACGTCAGTTTCAGTTTAATGGATAAACTCAGTATCCTGAAAATAAACATCCAGCAATACATTGAAAGTGACATGATCCTTGTGGGTAAACGTTTTTTAACAGACGATGTTCAATTAAGAAGAATAATTGCGGATGGTATTCAAAAAGTAGTACGGGGTATCGCTATTTGGGCTGGGATCAACACCAACAACCTGAAAGTACTGACCTATATCATTGAACAAGGGTTCCCCATCAAACAAGACATTCTCTGGATTGATCCGAATCCTGAATCGATCGTTTACCTTCCTTTTGAGACAATGATGAAGCTGGTAGATAACTGCAGCCCGCGTTGCCCGGACCTGTTATTCGTCAAGGCTATTTTTGCTGATGCTGACCCTCGCTTTGACGATCTTACCCAGACGATTTTAACTTGCCGACCCATCAGTGATGTACTGTTTCTGGAAGCAATCGCTCAATCAATACCAACCGTTTCACATAAAAGGTTAACGGTTTTCTTTGATTATCTCCATAGTGAATTCAATACCTGGGATATGATTGAAGACCTGGTTAAGCAGCGCTATGGGGATCACCGAATTTCGGTTCGTGGCAAGATTTACAAATACAAAAAGAGCATAACAATGCTTTTTGTTCTTGAAGCCATTGCACAACAATCACCGGATAAAGCCCGTACCCTTATTCGTTCATTTTGTCCCGGTGAACAGCAACTGATGGCAATGACGGCTCTTTTGGGAGGATTGCATCAAACCACCGAATTATTGAGTGAAATGGGTATTACCGTCGCCGGGCATGCGTTTAGGGAAGCCTCCGTTAATTTAAAAAATTCTCCTTTTCTTATGGCCAAAGAGGCTGGATTGACCAATGAACGATTATTTACCAATACAATAAATCGGGTAGCTCCGTTTCTATGGACCTTGCCCAATGAAAATGGGTTACAGTGGTACCTGGACTGCCGGTTACCGGATAAAAAATCACAGTCGTTTATCCATCTTGTCATGAAGCAAGCGTCCATTTATCAGAAAGGAAGTCATGAACCAAAAAGAAGTCATGAACCGGAAAAATGGTCAGGCCCGAATCATGCCGAACAATTGGTTCCGGGAGATGTAAGCCTGTGGGCGGCAAACATTTTTACGGTATTGGATGATACTGTTTCTGCAAACATTGCGGGACTTTTACAGAAAGATGCCCGGTATAGTGAGGCCTGGAACATCCTGATCAGCAAGGCCAAGTGCTGTAATGGCCTTACCAGTCCCGGTGATTTCATGAAATTCATGGACTGGCTGTTGATAGAGGGCCTGTCATTGGTTCGAATGGAGCCTGAACACCGTGAGGAAGAGGCAAACTATAACACCCGGCAAAAAAGTTATCGCCCGGATCTGTGGCCGGATCCACAGAGTAATGTTTCAACAACATCATCAGCATCAAATGATCGACTTGTAGCCTATACCAAACTCGTTACAACATTACATTTTGATATCATTGAATCATTTCTACGCCTTGCACCTACCGGCCATCGAATTCATGTGCTGAATAACTGGTTAACTGATCCTGATTGTGCGGAACAGCGGGAAACCTTATTTCGCCAGCCTGTTTACCCACTCAATACTATGGGAAGTCCTTACGTTTGGCAGTTGTTGTTATCACTGGATAAAGATTATCAGCCACCGGAAAATCAGTTTGATAATGACTGGAAAAAACCGGACAATGCGCCAATTGATTCACCACCATTCCCGCCGGCCAAAAGGCTAAAACCCGGGGAGAAGAGTCGCGATATTGAAAGCAAGGCAGGTTCTTGTCTTCACCTGAAATCAACCAAACTGAAATCAACCAACGATGTGCCTTATCATTTATACCTCTGCGATCTCGATCCAGTAACCAACGCGGATCAGATTTTCGCGGGACTCTATAACTATGCCCATGATTGCGGTGTTTTATTCAGTTGTGGATTGTATGCTCCAGCGGTAATAACTGCAGAACATAATTCCGTGACTAACCGAAAACACTATGTCCTTTCGTCTTATGTGGATGCCGCTTGCGAAGAACAGATACTTCAGTGGAAAAAAGCTTCAGAACATTCCAATGTGGGTCCCGCAGGCATTCGGAATTTTGATGCTACGAAAAGTATGATTGAGCTGGGTGAAGATTACTTTTTCTCCAGAAAATGTCAGAAGTTTCTTGATTTTGAACAATCAGAGGATCGGGCCAAGGTGGCATTTTCAGAACTGGCTAACAATGCCCAGGAGCTGGTATTGCAATATGCCCGCTGTTTTCAACAACAGTTCAACCCTGTTGACAGGGAGTCCATTCTGAATCATGAGGGTAAAATAAAGGTAATCCTGGCCACGCTGTTTCACAAGGCCTTTCCCCAATTCACGGAAGAGTGCGTGGATCACGCCATGAATGAAGATGGGCTGCTGTCACAGGCTGTCAGAGAGGTTATCTACTGGTGTGGTCATGACGCCGGATTCATTCACGATATAAAACAAAACATTATTCCGAAATCCATATATCCGGGTTGTTCAGAAAGCACCAATATTGCTGATTTCAGTATATTGGAACATGATGAGCTGATTCCCGGCGTTGGGTTTGTCACATGGGATAACCAGCCAGACCTTGGTGTTTCATTTGGCGTAAATCCTCTGGTTGCGCTGAATGCAGTGATCGTCAAGCTACTGGCCAGGGGAGCCCTGGCCTCTGTGTGAGTTATTTGATATTCCAGGGTTCATTCAACCGGCAAACGAACCCAGCCTTCCATCAACACCCTGGCACTGCGGCTCATGATCGCTTTGGTCACCGTCCATTGCCCATCCTTAAGCACTGCTTCGGCCCCTACTTTCAACGTACCCGAGGGGTGGCCGAAATGTACTGAGTGTCGTTCACCACCACCGGCCGCCAGGTTGACCAGGGTGCCCGGAATGGCAGCCGCCGTACCGATGGCCACGGCAGCCGTGCCCATCATGGCGTGGTGAAGTTTGCCCATGGAGAGCGCCCTGACCAAAAGATCAATATCATCTGCAGAGACTGCTTTGCCGCTGGAAGAAATATAACTTTTTGGTTCAGCAACAAAAGCGACTTTCGGCGTATGCTGCCGGGTTTCAGCTTCTTCAAGCCTGCTGATCAATCCCATCCGAAGTGCGCCATAAGCCCTGATACTCTCAAACATGGCCAGCGCTTTGTTATCACCATTGATCACTTCCTGAAGTTCAGTTCCCTGGTAACCAACGTCTTCGGCATTGATAAAAATGGTGGGAATGCCGGCATTGATCATGGTGGTCTTTAAGGTTCCAACACCCGGTACTTCAAGATCATCCACCCGATGACCTGTTGGGAACAGTGCGCCCTCACCCGCCGCAGGATCAAGAAACTCGACCTGAACTTCAGCCGCCGGAAAGGTCACACCATCCAGGACAAAATCACCCGTTTCCTGTACCGCGCCATGGGTCATTGGCACATGGGCAATAATGGTTTTTTTGATATTGGCCTGCCAGATCCGCACCGTTGCCATGCCCTGGTCGGGTATCTGCCCTGCATCAACCAGCCCGTTGCTGATGGCAAATGCACCAACGGCGGCGGTCAGGTTTCCACAGTTGCCACTCCAGTCCACGAAAGGTTGATCAATGGCTACCTGACCAAAGAGATAATCCACATCATGGTCAGGCTGCCTGCTTTTCGACAGGATGACCGTTTTGCTGGTACTGGAGGTGGCACCACCCATACCATCAATCTGCTTACCGTATGGATCCGGACTGCCGATCACCCTGAGCAGTAAGGCATCGCGAGCCTTGCCCGGAACCTGCGCTGCTTCTGGCAGATCAGTGAGATTGAAAAAAACGCCTTTACTGGTTCCGCCCCGCATATAGGTTGCGGGTACCCTGATCTGTGGAGGGTGAGCCATGGAGAACAGCTCCTTCTGTTATAAGAGTGTGGTGCTGGCTCTTATGCCCAAGGGCCAGCGAGAGCCAGCGAGAGAATGTTCAGGCAGCGGCTTCGGACTCCAGGAAGTCCCTGGCAAAACGCTGCAGTACACCACCGGCATCGTATACGGATACTTCTTCAGCCGTATCCAGGCGACAGGTTACCGGTACTTCAATGGTTTCTCCGTTGGCACGGTGAATCAATAGTGTCAGTGTTGCGCCCGGCGTCCGCTCTCCGATCACATCGTAGGTTTCGGTGCCATCAAGCCCCAATGTCTTGCGGGTTGTGCCAGCCTTGAATTCCAGGGGCAGCACCCCCATGCCTACCAGGTTGGTCCGGTGAATACGCTCAAACCCTTCGGCCAGAATCGCCTCAACACCGGCCAGCCGAACCCCTTTGGCTGCCCAGTCACGGGATGATCCCTGACCGTAGTCAGCGCCGGCAACAATAATCAGCGGCTGACGACGATCCATATAGGTTTCAATGGCTTCCCACATACGGGTTTCCTGACCTTCCGGCTCAATTCTGGCCAGGGAGCCCTGCTTGACTTCACCATTAGCGTCCAGACACATCTCATTAAGCAGTTTGGGGTTGGCAAAGGTGGCCCGTTGCGCTGTCAGATGGTCACCACGGTGTGTGGCATAGGAGTTAAAGTCTTCTTCCGGCAGCCCCATTTTCGTCAGATATTCACCCGCTGCACTGCTGGCCAGAATCGCATTGGACGGTGACAGGTGATCGGTGGTGATGTTATCACCCAATATTGCCAGAGGGCGCATGCCTTTCAGGGTGCGCTCACCAGCCAGAGCACCTTCCCAGTAGGGAGGACGGCGAATGTAGGTACTCGTGGGCCGCCAGTCGTACAGAGGACTTTCAGCCTGCCCCGCCTTGCCCAGGTCAAACATGGGAATGTAAACTTGGTGAAACTGCTCTGGCTTTACGGATTCAGCAACAATCGCATCGATCTCTTCATCGCTGGGCCAGATGTCCTTCAGGGTAATGGGGTTGCCATTCTGATCAGTGCCCAGTGCATCTTTTTCAATATCAAAACGTACCGTACCGGCAATGGCATAAGCCACCACCAACGGTGGCGAGGCAAGGAAAGCCTGCCTGGCGTAAGGATGAATCCGCCCATCAAAGTTACGGTTGCCAGAGAGAACCGCCGTTGCGTAGAGATCCCGGTCAATCACTTCCTGCTGGATCTCGGGATCCAGTGCCCCACTCATACCGTTACAGGTGGTACAGGCATAGGCGACAATGCCAAAGCCCAGTTTTTCCATTTCAGCAAGAAGACCGGCTTCCTCGAGATAGAGTCTGGCGACCTTAGAGCCAGGGGCGAATGAAGACTTCACCCAGGGTTTCCGGACCAGTCCCAGCTTATTGGCGTTTCGGGCCACCAGGCCGGCGGCAACTACATTTCGGGGATTGCTGGTATTGGTACAGCTGGTGATGGCAGCAATGATGATGGCACCGTCGGGCATTAAGCCCTCTAGCTCTTCTTCTTTCAGGTAAGGCCCGGCAACGCCACGACTTGCCAGCTCAGCGGTTGGCAAACGGCGGTGCGGGTTGGATGGCCCGGCCATATTGCGGCAAATTGTCGAGAGATCAAAGGTCAGCACCCGCTCATAGTCAGCGGTTTTAAGGTCATCAGCCCAGAGCCCCGTGGTTTTGGCATAATTTTCCACCAGGGCCACCTGCTCCGGCTCACGCCCGGTCAGCTTAAGGTAATCAATGGTCTGTTCGTCGATGTAGAACATGCCGGCTGAAGCACCAAACTCCGGTGTCATATTGGAAATGGTTGCACGATCACCAATGGTGAGGTTGGCAGCCCCTTCACCAAAGAACTCCAGGTAGGATGAAACCACACGCTCTTTTCTTAGGAATTCCGTAAGGGCCAGCACGATATCCGTCGCCGTAATGCCTGGCTGGCGCTGGCCTGCCAGCTCAACACCGACAATATCAGGCAGTCGCATCATGGAAGGACGGCCCAGCATCACGGTTTCGGCTTCCAGGCCACCAACCCCAATGGCAATAACGCCAAGGGCGTCCACGTGCGGAGTATGGCTGTCGGTACCGACGCAAGTATCCGGATAGGCGACACCGTCACGGGACTGGATAACCGGGGACATTTTCTCCAGGTTGATCTGGTGCATAATGCCATTGCCCGCAGGAATCACATCAACGTTTTCAAAGGCGGTTTTGGTCCACTCAATAAAATGGAAACGGTCTTCATTCCGGCGATCTTCAATAGCCCGGTTTTTTTCCAGGGCATCCGGATCAAAACCGCCATGTTCAACGGCCAGAGAGTGATCAACAATCAACTGGGTTGGTACAACCGGGTTAACCCTGGCAGGATCACCGCCCTGCCCGGCAATGGCATCGCGCAATCCGGCAAGATCCACCAGGGCGGTCTGGCCAAGAATGTCATGGCAGACAACACGGGCTGGATACCAGGGGAAATCCAGGTCACGCTGACGCTCAACGATCTGTTTCAGGGAATCGGTCAGTGTAGCCGGGTCACAGCGGCGAACCAGCTGCTCGGCCAATACTCTGGAGGTATAGGGTAAGGTGTTATAGGCGCCCGGTTTAATCGCTTCCACAGCTTCACGGGTGTCATAATAATCCAGCTGGGTGCCGGGTAAGGGTTTACGAAAATCAGTGTTCATACGTCGAACGTCCACCGGGCAAGTAATTTATTGTTATAAACCACCAGGCGCACAAAGATAGCTTTTTCTCTGTGCGTCTGGTGGTCTTTGTGGTTAATCGCGGTCTTCAATAGCCACCCATTCTGCACTTTCTGGCCCGGTATAGTCTGCAGATGGACGGATAATGCGGTTGTTCGCGCGCTGCTCCATAACGTGAGCAGCCCAGCCGGCTACCCGCGAACAGACAAAGATCGGTGTAAACAATTTGGTAGGAATGCCCATAAAGTTATAGGCAGAAGCATGGAAGAAGTCAGCATTACAGAACAGCTTCTTCTCCCGCCACATAACCGCCTCGACACGCTCGGAAACGGCATACAGATACTTGTCACCCATCTGCTCAGACAACTTCCTGGACCACTCTTTGATGATGGCATTACGGGGGTCAGACTGACGATAAATGGCATGACCAAAGCCCATAATCTTATCTTTGCGTGCCAGCATGGCCATGATCTTCTCTTCGGCCTCCTCAGGCGAGCGCCAGTTCTCGATCATTGCCATAGCCGCTTCGTTAGCGCCACCGTGGAGCGGTCCCCGCAGTGAGCCGATGGCACCGGTCACACAGCTGTGAATATCAGAAAGGGTGGAAGCACAAACACGGCCGGTAAAGGTTGAAGCATTGAACTCATGCTCGGCATAAAGTACCAGAGAAGCGTGCATTACCTGAACATGGAGTGGCTCAGGTTTTTTATGGTGCAGAGTCCAGAGAAACTGCTCGGCGATGGAATCAGCATCGGTATCAACATCAACTCGAATACCCTTGTGGCTGAAGTTGTACCAGTAGTTGATCATGCCGGGGAAAATGGCCAGCATGCGGTCAATATGATCGTTTTGTTGTGAGAAATCCTGTTCGGTTTCCAGATTACCCAGCATTGAACAACCGGTTCGCATCACATCCATTGGGTGAGCATCAGCGGGAATCTGTTCGAGTACCGTTTTCAGGGCATCGGGCAGAGAGCGAAGGCCTTTAAGCCTGATTTTGTAGGCGTCCAGTTCAGTCTGGTTTGGCAGTTTGCCATAAAGCAGAAGATACACGACTTCTTCAAACTGGGCCTTTTCTGCCAGCTCGTTGATATCGTAACCACGGTAAGTGAGGCCTGAGCCGGTTTTGCCAACGGTACACAGTGCGGTTTCACCGGCTGACTGACCACGCAGGCCTGCGCCAGTTAATTTTTTTTCTGTCCCAGAGTTCGTTGACATAGTACTTCTCCGTTTTTTATTTTATGGGTTCAGGAACTCTTTGGTTTTCACCAGCTGTTCACGCTCCTGGAAGGTCATCATACCATCGGCGATAGCGCCACTGTTGCCGTCACGCTTGATCACCTTCAGCACTTCCCGCATTGCGGTCACTGCAGCCCGCTGCAGGTCAGAAGGAATAATGATCAGCTGGTAGCCCATCGCTTTCAGGTCTTCAGTAGGTACCAGTGGCGTTTTACCACTGTAGAACATGTTAATCAGCTTGGGACCGGGCGCCTGTCTGGCAATTTTTTCAATCTGCCTGATGGTCTGTGGCGCTTCAACAAACAGCATATCCGCCCCTGCCTCGACATAAGCCCTGGCACGATCAATAGCATCTTCAAAGCCGGTAACCGCAATCGCATCGGTACGGGCAATCACGGTGACGTCACCGGCATACTTCCTGGCCACAGAGACTTTCTTACACATCTCGTCAACAGATACCAGAGACTTGCCGTCCAGATGCCCGCAGCGCTTGGGAAACTCCTGGTCTTCCAGGTGAAAAGCACTGACGCCCGCATTGGCAAACAGCTCCACGGTGCGTTTGACATTTACCTCGTTGCCAAAACCGGTGTCCGCATCGGCAATCACTGGCAAAGAGGTGGCGGCAACGATCTGACGAACCCGGTCAACCACTTCCGTCAGTGTCAGCAGACCAATATCAGGGACACCGGTGCTGCGGGCAATGGCACCACCACTGGCGTATAACGCTGAGAAACCGGCTTCTTCACCGAGCCGCGCCGAAATACCATCGTAAACTCCGGGAGCGGTGACAATGCCCTGCCCAGCAATCAATCGGCTCAGGGCATTATTCTTTTGATTCATGAGGTTACCTCTGATTTTTATTTCTTGTTATAAAGAGTGTTAAGGCAGCACTAGTACATGGTTGACAATATTTTTAGATATTTATACCGAACTTTAATCAGCACTTCTACCTGCATTGAAAACAACCTATAACTAAATCAGCGACATATAAATCACAATTGCTTATTCAAAAAACATCTCAGGAAAGCTGCATTGTGTTGAGCTAAAAGGCTAGGCTTTCTCCGCAGTAGAGTTCTTAACTCACTTTGCTCTTGACGGTCGGTAGCGGGGAGAAGAGTCAGACTGAAAACTGTTTGGGCACTCGACCTGTGTTCCCTGTTGATCGCACAGAACTGAAGTTAACTCTAATAAATGTTAAGGAGTCATATCTTGGATACTACGTCAAAACATGTATCTTTTGCATCAATACCTCTGCAATCTCGCAACGAGGAGCAAACAGCTTCCAGTGAAAATACAGAAGGATCTTTTAGTACCAGCAATGGAAGGATTTGCGTTGCTATTGGTCTCGGTGTGGCCATTGTCGGAAGCATGGCATTAGGGCTGGGATTGACGCGCGGTAAGCAATCAAGTCAACAATTAACTACCAATTCGCCCACGCCTGGACCTGAAAATACTCAGGCTCTCAATGGCAGAAATATAACTGTCAGCAACACCATTCACCCTTCCACCCAGCAATTTATAGCCGACAGCATAACAACTACCCCTAATATCACAGTAGCTACTCCACACGCTTCCTGGCTGCCTCCATTTAATAATGAGACAACATCCACTGCTTTTCAGGGAACATCAACACCTGCAAACAATACTGGTCGGGGATGAGCTGATGTCCCCATCGGCTTTGATGTTTCTATCAATTGTACAAGTTAAGGACAGTGGGAAAACGCCACTGGTTCCCACTGAAGGCCTGAAAGCGATTTGGTGATAGAAGCATTAGAGCCGATGGGGGCATCAGTTCATTTCTCAACTGGTACCGATTGTATGTGCTGGTACTCCCTGAGAAGCAGTGGATGTTGACTCTATCGTTGATGAAGGTAGCCAGGAAGCGTGTGTAGTAGTTACTTCGACTTTAGGAGGGGTTGTTATGCTGTCGGCTATAAATTGCTGGGTGGAAGGGTGAATGGCGTTGCTGAAAGTTATACTTCTGCTATTGTGGGCATGAAAACCCTGAGAACTTCCAGGATCAGTGGAGTTCGAATTGCCATTGGTGTTAGTGGTGTTGCACTCGGGTAGGTTCCTATTACCTTTATATTCGCACTTAACGCCCGTCAATCCAGCCCACAGCCCTAATGCCGTGCCTCCGATAAGGACCACACCGAGACCAATAACCACTTTCCTGTTGTTATTCAAGGTTCTAAAAATCCCTCCTGAATTTTCACTTGAAGCTGTTTTATCCTCGTTTTGAGATTGCGGAGGTATTGATGAATAAGATGCACTTTTTATCGTCGTATCCAAAATATGACTCCTTAGCGTTTATTAGAGTTAACTTCAGTTCCGTGCGATCAACGGGGAACACAGGTCGAGCGCCCAAACAGTTTTCAGTCTGGCTTTTCTCCCCGCCAGCGACCGTCAAGAGCTGAGCGAGTTAAAAACTGTCCTGCGCGAACAAGCCTAGTCTTTCAGCACAGCATAATGTAGCTTTCATGTAGCTTTCGTGAGATGTTTTTTTAATAAGCAATTGCGATTTAGAAAGTTATTTGCCATTCAGGCAACGCCTTGGATCGTTTGATTGCCTCGCTGGGCATTGTCACCGCGCCCGGTGTTTACGATGGCATAGTGCCTCGGCTCCGGTTAAAATGCCGACTGTTTTGTTCGGACACCTGTATGAAGACTCTGACGATTCTGGAACTGGAATATAAAAACGACACCAGCCTCTACTTTGAACATTTTATTCATCTACCTTATCCATGCTTTCTGGATAGTTCGTTATTTGATGGAAAACAGGCTGTCTGTAAAGATCATTCCAGCCGTTATGACATCATGACTGCAGCCCCCGAAAGGCACTTCACCTTCACCACAGACGGTGATTTGATTATTGAAGATCTGGTTCAGCAAAAAACAGAAATTTTGTCTGCAGCAGAACCTTTTTCGCAATTGTCAAATCGACTTCATCATATGAGCAAAGTTGACAATGCCGGTTTGCCTTTCGTTGGGGGTATGGTTGGTTTCTGGGGATATGAACTGTGTGAACACCTTGAGCCGGGCCGAATAGCCCATCGCGATATTTCCACGCCACTGATGTCCGTCGGACTCTATCAATGGGCCCTGATCTCTGACCATAAGGAACGACGGGCTTGCCTGGTGTTTCACCCGGATATATCAGCGTCATGGAAAACTGACATTCTGAAAGCTATTGATCCGACGCGCAGGCAGTCAGGCAGTTCGCCATTCAAGCTGCTCAACAAATTTACCCCGACACAGACTCCAGCTGAATACCAGTCTGCATTTCAGCAAATTCAGGACTATATTACGGCGGGAGATTGCTATGAGGTAAATCTTACCCAGCGCTTTACCGCCCCCTTCAGCGGTAATGCCTGGGAGGCTTTTAAAAAACTCAGAACGGTTGCCAAAGCGCCCTACTCGGCATTTATTTCCCGTCCTGACCTGACCATTCTCAGCCACTCTCCGGAGCAGTTTATCCGACTGGAACACGGTCATGTTTCCACGAAGCCAATCAAGGGTACCCGTCCCCGGGGTCGAACTGCTGAAGAAGACCGGGCCATTGCGGAAGAGTTACAACATAGCCAGAAGGATCAATCGGAAAACCTGATGATTGTCGATTTGCTGAGAAATGATCTTGGTAAAGTCTGTAAGACAGGTACGGTGTCTGTACCCCGGTTATTCGCCCTGGAAAGTTATGCCAACGTCCATCATCTGGTAAGCACAATTAAGGGCCAGCTTAAGTGCGATCATGATGCATTTGACCTGCTAAGAAGTACATTCCCCGGCGGCTCGATCACCGGCGCACCAAAAATTCGATCCATGGAGATTATCAGGGAACTGGAACCAGTGGCCCGGACTGTTTACTGTGGC
This sequence comes from Endozoicomonas sp. SESOKO1, assembly GCF_024606265.1. GTDB lineage: Bacteria > Pseudomonadota > Gammaproteobacteria > Pseudomonadales > Endozoicomonadaceae > Endozoicomonas. Next base: position 20,131 of record NZ_JAHHPP010000293.1, on the reverse strand, counting down.
TCCATTGGTTATATCAGCTGTGATGGGAATATGGATACCAGCATCACCATACGGACCATTCTTGCCAAAGATGGTGAATTACATTGCTGGGGAGGTGGGGCGATTGTTGCTGACTCTGATTGCGAATCGGAATACCAGGAGTCGATTACCAAAGTAAGAAACCTGATGAACACGTTGGAAACCTTTTTATAGAAACATTTTATAGAAACACTCCTTTTCACATTCCACATGCCAGTGGCCTTTGCAATAATAATGGCCACTGTTCAATCCAGCCCGATTGATGGTCTGCGCTGACTCTCTCGATCTTTATGCAGGAAGTATCCTCAAATGCTTCAAGGTAGTGCTGGCTGACCTGCACCGGGACTACCGAATCCCGGGTTCCATAAAAGTGCGTTTGCGATATTGACGATAATTGGGCACTGAAAGCGAGCGGATTCAGTGCCGCTGGCATTTCGGATACACCGTGGTGACGATTTAAAAACTCAGGGAAAAGGTTGCCCGCTACCGTACGAACACTTGTTACATCATTTCTATGTGCGGCGATTAACAGAGCCAACGCGCCACCACCAGAATAACCAACCAATTCCAGTTTTTCATACTGCCCTGTCGCTTTCAGGGAATTTACCACTGTATTCATAACCTGAAGTACTTTTGGGCTATAGCGTTTAAACGTCCATACCTCCCTGTTGCAATTGACGTTCATCACGTACTGGCAAGGCTGGGCAATATAGGCAAGGTCCGGCGATTTATCTTTCAGCATCAAATGATGAACAAGCCTGTTAGCCGGAGTTGGATCCATTGAAGGTCGGTTTGACCTCAACCATGCACGACCATCCCCTTCAATATAAATTCTAAGCGTACGACTCGCGGCTTCTTCTGGTGACCAGGTATAAACTGGCCAGTAAGTCTGGTCATAAACGACAACTTTTAATGAATGCGGCAGGTCCCCGGGGCTGACTTCAGGAATACCGGGTGGACTTGCACATCCTGCGACCAACCAGAAAAAGAGTGATATTTTTATTACCGCTATTTTATTCATATAGTATTGAAGCCTATAAATATAGATATTAATTCTATTATCGATTAAATCGCCACTGCTAAAATAGCAACCACTGGCAATGACAAACAACTCTCCGGGAGAAGATGATTATGAAAATCACCATGGTCAAGAAGATAATGGCCGACGGAAGCCTCTGTACAAAATGCCAGGACGTGCAGGAAAGACTGGAGAACTCAGGCCATATCAATCGGATTGATCAATTCTTCACAGCTATTGATGGCGATCCGAACAGTACCGGTATGTTGCTGGCAGAGATGTATCAGGTAGACAAGGCACCTTTTTTTATTGTCGAAGAAGATGGCAATGAGCCCGTCATTTATACCATTTACTTTAAGCTGGTGAAGGAAATTCTGGAAAAAGCGGCTTGAGCCAAGCCGCTTAAACACAGTTACCGGTTAGGTAGCTGAACATGTGAGAAAAGCTCATCCACTTCCGCCTTGTTATGGCGAAGGATTGCTTCCTGTACGACATCTTTGGTCAGGTGAGGCGCAAACTCTTCAATAAAGTCATACATAAATCCACGCAGGAAAGTACCGCGGCGGAACCCGATCTTGGTGATGCTTGGCTCAAACAAGTGATCAGCATTCAAGGGTACAAGGTCTGAGTCAAGTTCAGGGTCATAAGCCATTTTGGCAATGATCCCGACGCCCAGCCCCAGGCGCACATAGGTTTTGATCACGTCAGCATCGGTCGCAGTAAAAACTACCCTTGGTGACAAGCCTTCATTCATAAAGGCTTCATCCAGCTTGGAGCGACCGGTAAATCCGAAGACGTAGGTTACCAGGGCATATCGGACAATGTCTTTCAGGCTCAATTCAGATACCTGGGTTAATGGATGATCCCTGGGTACAAGAACACAACGGTTCCAGCGATAACACGGCATCATCACCAGATCATTGAATAAATCCAGTGCTTCCGTTGCGATTGCAAAGTCGACAGAACCGTCCGCTGCCATTTCGGCAATTTGAATGGGAGTACCCTGATGCATATGAAGGGCAACATCGGGATACTGGCTGATAAACTGCTGGATAATTCCCGGCAATGCATAGCGAGCCTGAGTATGGGTTGTAGCAATGGACAGACTGCCTTTGCGCTCGTCACTGAATTCCTGGGCAACCTGCTTGATCGACTCGACTTTTCTCAGAATCTCACCGGCTGTATCAATGATTTTCTCACCGGCGGGGGTAATGCGCGTCAGATGTTTTCCGCTTCGGGCAAAAACCTCAACGCCAAGCTCATCTTCCAAAAGCCGGATCTGTTTACTTATACCGGGCTGAGAGGTGTATAGGCTCTGCGCAGTAGCTGATACGTTGAGATCGTGGTGGGCGACCTCCCAGATATAGCGCAGTTGTTGCAGCTTCATTGATGGCCTCCGGTCAGGCAGGTTGTGCTGACAAAAATGATAAGAGTGAAACAGGATCCGTTAGTTCTATAAAGCATAAAAGAATGACATTAAATTCTTTTCCAGAATACAAGCCAGTCAATATAGTTACCAGCGAATCATTGATTTTTAGTCAATATTTTCAAACATCGCCTTGGCTAGATATAACTTTAGACCATAGATTTCGGGATACTTATGGATTTTCTAACATACATTGCCACCGGCGCCGGCGTTGGCTTTGCGGTTGGCCTGACAGGTATTGGCGGTGGTTCATTAATGACACCACTGCTGTTAATGTTTGGCTTTCCGGCTCATATTGCCATCGGAACGGATCTGATGTACGCAGCCATAACCAAGTCAACCGGAGTCATTGTCCATCACCGTCAGAGAAGCATTGACTGGACACTGGTCAAAACTCTCTGTGCTGGCAGTCTTCCTGCAACAGCCCTGACGATTGTTCTACTCAAGTTTTTTTTTGACAGAAGCGCTGATTATAGCCCGATCCTTACACTATGCCTTGGGATAATGTTAACCCTCACGGCGCTGTCGCTGTTCATGAGTCCTGTTCTGAAAAAAAGACAGAGTTCGGGTATCTCGATGATTCCACAGGCGTATCAGACACCGTTAACATTTATTGCCGGTAGTTTCCTCGGGGTTCTGGTTACGCTCTCATCGGTGGGAGCCGGAGCACTGGGAACAGCAGCTATTGTCCTTCTCTACCCCCTGCTGAAACCAGTCAAGGTAGTGGGGAGTGACCTGGCTCATGCTGTACCGTTAACGTTACTGGCAGGCTTTGGCCATATCTGGCTGGGGAATGTTGACTTTGCGCTGCTGGGCAGTTTGTTAATTGGCTCTATTCCTGCAATTTATGCAGGAACCCGTGTTGGTATGAAGCTACCGGACACTTTCATGCGCATCATCCTGGCCATTATTTTGTTTGCGCTGGGCCTGAAATACCTTTTTTAACCCTTTCAGGGTTGCAGGCCTGCGTCAGTTTGAATAAAGTGGACAACCCTCACAAAGCCAACGGAAAAAAGTCTTTTTTAAAAACGGAACCGCGCAAATGGCTGTTTTACCCATTGAAGATCTTAATGTTGAATCTCAGGAAGTTCTATTAAGCCCGGAGCGTCTCAAGGCTGATATTCCGCTGACGCAAGCAGCAGTAAAAACGGTATCTGAAAGCCGTGAAGTGATCAGGGATATTCTGGATGGCAAAGACCATCGACTGTTTGTGGTAATAGGTCCCTGCTCAATACATGATGTTGCCGCGGCGATAGATTATGCCCGCCGACTGAAAGCCCTCAGTGAAGAGTTGAAGGACACATTGTATCTGGTGATGCGCGTCTATTTTGAAAAGCCAAGAACGACGGTTGGCTGGAAAGGTCTGATCAATGACCCACATTTGAACGACTCATTTAAAATAGAAGAAGGTCTTCACATCGGTCGCCGCCTGTTAATGGATGTGGCCGAAATGGGTATTCCTGCGTCTACGGAAGCATTGGACCCAATCTCGCCCCAGTATCTTCAGGATCTGGTTGCCTGGTCTGCCATTGGTGCAAGGACCACTGAATCACAGACTCACCGCGAGATGGCCAGCGGCCTGTCCTCTGCCGTTGGCTTTAAAAATGGCACCGATGGCGGGCTGGAAGTCGCAATTAACGCCCTGCAGTCCGTTTCCAGTCCGCACCGTTTTCTCGGGCTGAACGGCCAGGGTCAGGTTGCGGTCACCCACACCAAAGGTAATCCTTACGGCCATATTGTTCTGCGTGGTGGCAGTGGCAAGCCAAACTATGACTCTGTCAGTGTTGCCCTGTGTGAGAAGGCGCTTGAAAAAGCAGGCATCCAGCCAAATATCATGGTGGACTGCTCCCACGCCAACTCCAATAAGGACCCGGCCCTGCAGCCACTGGTTATGGAAAATGTGACCAACCAGATCATTGAAGGCAATAAGTCAATTATTGGCCTGATGGTGGAAAGCAATATTGGCTGGGGTAACCAGAAAATGACCAATAATCTGGACGAACTGCAATACGGTGTTTCTATTACTGATGCCTGTATTGACTGGGAAACCACCGAGAAGACGCTGCGCAGCATCAGGGATAAATTGAAAGATGTCCTGCCGGGACGTCGGCAGGAGACTATCGAGGAATAGACGTTTACTCAAATAAACAGCTCAATTTGCCCGGGCTGTTCTTCTATTGAAGTGATTATGTTTTGCTCTTCAACCTGGGCAGTCTCCATCACACCGGGAAGCGACAGCTGGTTTTCGGGTGGCGTATAGATCTCCATAGTCTGTTTTTTGCCAAAACAGACTTTACGCTCTACCGGCATATTGCTGATTCTTCGGTCGAGAATCGCTGAGCAGATCATGCAGACACTGGACAGATGACCATTAACCAACACCTCGTAGCGACAGTCACTGTTGAGAACTTCGGTACAAAGCGTACGATCACCTCTTGACTCAATATCCAGATTTGCCTCAACCAGATGGCGCACAGCACTGCCGTCTTCGGTGACAAAAAAATTGGATAGAATGGCCTGTTTATAACGCTTCACAGTTCCGTCGGACTACCGGGTGATTAATTAGCTAGGGATTACCAAAAAGCGGAATAATTTACACCATTATTTCAGAGAGTTATAGCGATATCTTTACCCTTTTTCAAAAGAGGACAAAAATACCATCAATACAGCCTGAAAAACCATAGCGTTGCCTACTCTGGATCTGAAAAGGGTTGATACTGTATTTTATTGATAAACCAGATTTTGCGCCCACCTGGTGCATTCACCACAATTTCATCGTCTACCTGACGCCCAACCATTGCCCTGGCCATGGGGGAATCGATGGTAATATGATTGTTTTTCACATCAATCTCATCGGCACCCACTATGCGGCAGTGGAGTATTTCACCCTCTTCACTTTCCAACTCAACCCAGGCACCAAAAAATGCCTTACCTTCCTGCTCTGCCGAGTAATCAACGACTTTCAGGATTTCAAGCCGTTTACTGAGATAGCGTATCCGGCGGTCAATCTCACGAAGCTGTCGCTTTCCTTCTTTATATTCCGCATTTTCACTCCGGTCCCCAAGGGCAGCGGCCTCAGAGACAGCCTGTGTGACTTCGGGACGCTTGACTCGCCAGAGATACTGAAGCTCCTGCTCAAGCTTTTCTTTTCCAGCACGGGTAATAAGAGGAGACTTCATAAGGAGAAACCGGAAACCAACGGTAAAAGTAGAAACAATATAAGAGATAATAAAGGAGGGAAGTGAACTCCACTTCCCTCATCAACGAGGCCAGCTTTATTTGTAAAAAGCATTCTCGGTGTTACTGTGGTCCGTCACATCCCGAACGCCTTTCAATTCGGGAATACGCTCCATCAGCGTCTTTTCAACACCATCCCTGAGCGTCATATCGACCGCAGCGCACCCCTGACAACCACCGCCAAACTGAAGAACAGCGACGCCATCATCCAGTTCCACCAGGGATACCACTCCACCGTGGGAGGCCAGCCCGGGGTTAACTTCCGTTTGCAGGAAGTAGTTGATTTTCATATCCAGGGGACTGTCTTCATTGACCTTGGGCATCTTGGCATTGGGTGCCTTGATGGTCAGCTGACCGCCCAGCTTATCTTCGGCAAAATCAACAACTGCTTCTTCAAGAAAAGGCTCACTGGTGCCTTCAACATGACAATTAAAATATTCAAGCTCCAGCTCCAGATCACCCTCTTTCTCTTCCCCTGGCTTACAATAGGCAAGACAGGTTTCTGCATGAGGCGTGCCGGGGTTACTGACAAACAGGCGTACACCAATCCCCTCAACCCCTTGTTTTTCTAATAGTTGGGCAAGATATTTCTGTGCGGCTTCAGTGAATGTAATGTTCAAGGCAACATTTCCTCTATTAACTTCCTGGCTATTCTATGCCATTGGGAGGTTTCAGAGAATCCCTACCGGATAACTCGGTTATTCAAAACGGTTTCATTTATCATAACAATCAGCGAGAATAGTTCGCATTTACAATTAATCGACCTTTTCCTCAACAAGCAAGAGATTGATAATGAAAGAGACCATCAGCATTTTGGGTTGTGGCTGGCTGGGCATGCCATTGGGCGAACGACTGGTGAAAGATGGCTATTCAGTCAAGGGGTCTACCACCCGGGAGCAAAAGCTGGAGGCTATTTCTGCGGTTGGCATGGAGCCTTATATGATCGGGCTTTCACCAGAACCAGAAGGTGATATTGAGTCATTTCTTGATACCGATATTCTCTTCATCAATATTCCACCGGGAAAAGGCGATGGCCAACCCCACTTTTACCTTCGCCAGATGAAGGCGCTGCTTAACCGTATCGGGCAATCCAGGGTTAAAAAAATTATTCTGATCAGTGCCACCTCCGTTTACCCCCAAAATAACGCTGTGGTAAAAGAAGAAGATGCCGTTCGCATTGACTCCCCATTCTCTGATACCGCATGGCTGGATATTGAACAGTTGTTCACTCAACATGACGACCTGAAAACCACGGTGCTTCGTTTTTCTGGCCTTATTGGCGGTGAATATCAACCAGGCCGCTATTTTTCCGGCAAAGAGCTGGGGGGCGCTGACGATCCGGTAAATATGATACACCGGGAAGACTGCCTGCAAATCATCGGGCAGATTATTGCTAAAAATCTGTTTGGGGAAGTCTTTAACGCCTCAGCGGATGAGCACCCTACCCGGCGCCAGCTCTACACCCGTTCTTGCCAAATCATGGGCATTGCCCCGCCCATTTTTATCGATAAACCCATGCCCTATCGCCTGGTGAATTGCGATAAATTGAAGAAAGCGCTGAACTATCAGTTTGTTTATCCAGATCCATTAACCGCATTGTCTAATTAATTTACATGGTATATTCCTTTAGCGGATGGAATATACCAAAAAACATTTAGATGAGTGTACCCCAATGAACCCTTTGTCCTTCGATCCTAAACCAGTGTCCACTTCCTTCAGAACCAATAACACCAGTGATCAAAGTTCATTTTTTGACTACCGCCATGTTGTTCCCTGTTCAGGCTCCGATTTGCCTGAAATGAAAATTGAACCTATGGACACCGGTGAAACTCCATTTTGCAGTAACCTGTCGCAACGCAGTATAATACTGTCGCAAATACGGTCTTTTCTTAAACCTGACGCAAGTGAACAGGCAGTCAATATCCTGCTTGATATTATCAATATTGAATGCCAGACCCTGAGAGGCCATGAAATATACTCTCTGAGCCAGGAAGATATATCCAGCTTTATTTCTGATCGCTTTAAAGTGAGATCATATTATCTACTGCATCAATTTCAGGATACTTGTTTCAGAAAAGTTAATGAGGACTTGCGGACAATTTCATTATTTACGGAATTTAATATAACCACCGAAATGGCAATAAAACATTTTATAAATAGTGAATATTCCCCAAAAACAGCAGGTTTGAATGTTTTTTTCCGTGCAGGCAAATTCACTTGTCCCAATGACGAAATGGGCCGCAGCAGAAATTCTATCCTGAAAGAGAAAATTTTTAACCCTCAAACTATTAACCGTCAGGGACAAGCCCATGGTATTGGCTTATACAGTACCCCAAGCATCGCTGCCGCCAGGGGTTACCTTCATAAAGGTTATAATAAGGGAAATCCAGTCACCCTACTGACCGTATTTATTAAACCAGGTACCAATATCCTGTCTCTGGCAAATAACAGTCCATTTTCCTGTTTTCTGGACCAACGATACCCAACGGTTAAGAACACAATATTAAAAGATATAAGACAGGACAAATGCCATATAGAAAACTGCCTTTTTATCATGCCCGCATCAGAAACCCGATATGGTTATACATTGATCAAGTCGCCAGAAATAATCAGAAAAGTTACCCCTTATGATTACACCTTGCTAACAAAGCTACACGTGCCTTTTAGCCGTGATGAAATCAGTGAGCATAAGATGACACCAAGGCCAATGCCAGCTACGTTACAGCCTGAATATATCAAGCATGATTTCATTGAAGTAACGCCTGATTCTGACAAGTCGTATCTGCCAATCCATCGTCATGCCGCCAGAAATCGTTTTGCAGCCAATAGTAAGCTCCGGGATAAAAATGGTAAATCAGAGAATCAGGAGGAGATCTGCGAAAACATCTATAAATTCTACACAACCATAGACGGAATCTATTATCTAATCAGGCCATCAGCTCGCCCCTATGAACTTAGCAGGGATTTTTCATCACCGGTATTCCATGTCCAGTACAAGCTTTCAAAAACAGGCTAGCACCATTTCAGTTTGTCTCTAAGGCTAACCACACTGCCAATAATGATTATTGTCGGAGCCTTTACCTTTTCGGATTCAATAATTTTATTAATGGTGCCCAGGGTTCCGGTAAAGACCCGTTGATTGCGCGTAGTCCCCTGTTGAATCAAGGCTATGGGCGTCTGAACATCCCTTCCATGATCAATTAACGCCTGGCAGATGCGGGGTAGCCCCAGCAGGCCCATATAAAACACCAGCGTTTGATCGGGGTCCAGCATTTCACTCCAGTTCAAAGCATAGCTGCCATCTTTCAGGTGCCCCGTGACAAAGCGGACCGACCGGGCGTGATCCCGATGGGTCAGGGGAATGCCGGCATAGCTGGAACAGCCGGAAGCGGCAGTAATACCCGGCACCACCTGGAAAGGGATGCCCTCACTGGCCAGTGTTTCAATCTCCTCACCACCCCGCCCAAAGATAAACGGGTCGCCACCCTTCAATCGCAGAACCCGCTTACCCTCTTTGGCCAATTTGACCAACAGGGCATTGATCTCTTCCTGGGGGCGTGTGTGTCGATCACGCTTTTTACCAACGTAGATATAATCTGCATCCCGGCGACAAAGTGCCAGGACATCCTCAGACACCAGCCGATCATGAAGCACAACATCGGCCTGCTGCATTAACCGCAGCGCTTTGAATGTCAGAAGGTCTGGATCACCCGGACCTCCGCCCACCAGATACACTTCGCCGACTTTCTGCGCCGGGGTATTTTCCAGGGTCTGTTCAAGCAAATCCCGGGCACCCGGCAAATCGCCCGCCAGCGCCTTTTCCGCAGCAGGCCCTGACAACACGTTCTCCCAGAAATACCGGCGGTCATTGAGCTGACTGAACCTGGCCTTGACCAGATCGCGGCACTCACCGGCCAGCGCAGCCAGGCGGCCATAGCCATCAGGTAACAGCGTCTCCAGCTTTTGCCTCAGAAGACGGGCCAGAACCGGCGCTTTACCTCCGGTTGAAAAGGCAACCACCACCGGAGAGCGATCAACAATCGCCGGCATTACGGCATTACCGGCATCCGCATCATCCACCACATTGACAAACAGCTGTCGTTGTTGCGCCAACATGGCTACCTGACGGTTGACACCCTGATCATCCGTTGCAGCAATGACCAGACAGACATCGTTCAGGTCATGGTCATCAAATGGCTTTTCCAGTAATTGGTGATCACCGCTGGCAAGAAACTCGCGAATATCTGCAGACACCTCTCTGGCCACCACTCGAACATTGGCACCAGAAGCGATGAGAAGCCTGATTTTACGCAGGGCGATATCGCCACCACCCACCACCAGACAACGCTGGTTACGTACCTGTAGAAATAATGGCAGATAGTCCATGTTCTTCTCGTTATTTATAGGGCTCTGTGGACATAAGATTGCAGGCTCAAATCATGTAAGCCTGCGGTACGGCTCCGGATGGCATGAGTTTACCAGCATACGACAGAACCAGGATAACAATGTTTTCTTATCATATATTCTTAAAAGTTATATAAGACACACACTGAACAAAAAGATAGGGAAAAATCCGACTTCTATCTTATGCAACGATAAGAGTAGAGTTGTTACAAAATATGACGATATAGCTTTTTCTACTGTTACTGCATCACTCCGGCATATCCATAAAGAGGATGCTATACAGTTCATGGCTGTTTATATCCGAATGAGACCTCTCTCCCCTCTTTCACGGATTGAAACGCGCTTCAGGCCCCCAATAATTGTTAGCCGCTTTATGACCAGTCAAACTATTGAAAACCAAGCCCCGAACAGGGATTTCCTGCGTAATCTCTGGCAATTGGCATTGCCTATCTCCCTGCAATCCATGATGTTTTCGATGCTGGGATTGATCGATATATTCATGGTGTCCATGCTCGGTGAAACAGAAGTTGCTGCGGTAGGGATGGGAAACCGGATTTTCTTCTTTAACCTGATTCTGATTGCCGCCCTGGGCAGTGGCATGAGTATTCTGGCCGCACAGTATGTTGGTGCCCGAAATATGGATGGTATGCGCAGGACGCTGGTCCAGACCATCATTGCAGCAGTGGCCATCACCACCCCGTTTGCCATTGTTTACCTGCTCTTTCCAGAACAGATCATGGGCCTGATCAGTGATGACCTCACCCTGAAAGCTCTGGGCAGCAGTTATCTGATCATCACCGCTCCCTCCTTTCTCTGCGTAGCGGTCACCATACCGCTGGAAGCCCTGCTGAGAACCAATAACGACGCAAAAACACCGACACGTATTGGTTTTATCACCATCCTCATGAATGTGCTGTTTAATTATCTGCTCATCTATGGTCATTTTGGCTTTCCAGCCCTTGGGGTTGCCGGTTCTGCATGGGGCACAACCATTTCACGGTTGATTCAGGCTGGCTTACTCATCTATTACCTCCTTGAGGTTCGCCCCGGCCTAAAGCCGGTAAAAGCTGACCTGTTGCAATGCAAAAATCGTAAACACTGGATTAAATACATTGGCATCTGTGTTCCCATGTTGATACAGGATGGTCTCTGGTCATTTGGCTTGATACTGTACAACCTGATGTTTGCCCAGATGGGGGTTGTTGAACTGGCGGTAATGAGCGCTGTCTCTTCCGTTGAAGGTGTCCTGATTTCCCTGTTTATCGGGTTCGCCATTGCTACCTCGATCATACTCGGTAAGGAACTCGGTGCTGGAGAGTTTGATCTCGCCTGGAAACAGAGCCGTTATTTCATGCTGGCCGCGCCGGCAATCGCCTTATTGATTGGTATTCTTACCCTGGTCTTCAATGAGCAGATCGTCAGAATGTTCGGCAAATTTCAGGGTGATAGCTTGAAAATGGCCAGCGAGGTGCTGATCATTGCCGGTTTTGCCCTGTGCATCCGGGTCATAAACCTGACCGGAATTGTTGGTGTTCTGCGCAGCGGTGGTGATGTGAAAGCCACGGCAGCCATCAATATCATTGGCATGTGGTTTGTAGGTCTGCCCCTGGCCTGGGCAGCGGTGAATATCTGGCATTGGCCATTGTACCTGGTGTTTATCTGCGCCCTGATGGAGGAAGTGACCAAAGCGGTTCTGGTGCTTTACCGGGTGCTGGCCAGATACTGGTTGAAAAATCTCACTGTTGAGTATTAAACCGTATTAAACCGTGTTGAACCGATCGCCCCAGGCCAGCAGGGGCAGGGGTGTCCACTTCCATGAAGGAGCCTGTCAAAAGACAAGATAAAACATCCGAATTCGACTGCAGAAAAGCGATGCGGGAACCAAAGTATTGTACAAATATCCAAGTAACTTCATTACATTAACTAATGAAGGTGATAGACATGAACATCTCCCCTGCTCAAGCAGTCGACTTGACGATTAACCAAACTGCAACCACACCACCAACGACTGCCAGCGAAGGATCATGTGTCGGCCGTTCGGTGGCTACTCTGCCAGCTGTGGCCTTCCATTTACCCACTGTCGACAATGACGATTACAGCCTCCCCTGCCTGAGGCAGGCTAATCCACCTGAACTCAAGCAACGGGAAGCAACCTATTGGATTGGCGTCGATGGGGGCGGCACTAAAACTGCGGTGGCTATTTTCGGGAAAGATGGCAAAGTTCTGGGTCGCGGAAAGTCCGGCTGTTCGAACACCTGTACGGTGGGAGTTGAGGACTCTGCCAAAACCATTATGGCCGCAGTTCATGAAGCACTTGCCAGTGCAGAACTGAAAGAAAATGCCCTGAAAAATATGTATGCAGGTATTGGCCTGGCGGGTGTCAACCAGGAACCGCAACGGAGCCAGATGCGGAACCATCAATTCCCTTTTGCCGGCGTCCGTATTGATACCGACGTCTACGCTGCATGCCTGGGTGCGTTTGATGGCAAGGATGGCGCCATCCTGATTCTGGGTACCGGCTCCTGTGGCGGCATTATGAATAATGGAGAGTTGACCACGGTGGGCGGCTGGGGTTTCCCGATTTCTGATCTGGGCAGTGGCGCCCAGCTTGGACTTACAGCCATTCAATACGCGTTGAAGGCCCATGACGGCATCCGGGAAAAAACGCCATTGAGTGAAGAAATCATGGCAACGCTTTTTGACAACCGGGGGGAAAACGCTGTCCGCTGGCAACAAACGGCAAAGCCTGCCGACTACGGCAAGGTGGCAGAGTTAATCACCAGACATCTGAAGAACGGGGATACTCTTGCCAGGCAGCTGATGCAGGAAGCGGCGCAAGAGGCCGCTGACATAATCCGTAGCCTGTTGAGGCGCGGGGCCAGTGGCTGCGCCCTGGTTGGCGGAGTAAGCGAGCACATCAAGCCTTTCCTGCCGGAGGATCTGGCCAAGGTGACGTTCATTCCGGGACCGGACCGGGATGCACTGCGTGGTGCGCTCAAGATGGCTGAGCAGTCCTGCCGGGAGTCGCAGAAGATAACCGATAGCTTACCAGCAAGTACCGTGGCCAGGGACCGATAACAATTCGTCCATCATTAACACCATCATTATTAACATCATCATTATTAGCATCAGGGGCAAGAGGGTGAAATCAAAATCGTCACCCTCCTCATCCCATTAAAGAATACTAATCCCGCCCATATAGCCCTGAAGCACTTCAGGAATATGGATACGCCCATCTTCATCCTGGTAGTTTTCCAGCACTGCCACCAGGGTACGACCCACGGCAAGACCTGAACCATTCAGCGTATGTACCAGCTCCGGCTTGCCTGATTCATTGCGGAAACGGGCCATCATACGGCGTGCCTGGAAATCAACACAGTTACTGACCGAGGAGATTTCACGGTACTGATTCTGGGCAGGCAGCCAGACTTCAAGATCGTAAGTCTTGGCGGCACCAAAGCCCATATCACCACCACACAGGGCAACGACACGATAAGGCAGGCCCAGCTTTTGCAGAATGGCTTCAGCGTGTCCGGTCATCTCTTCCAGGGCATCGAAGGATTTCTCAGGATGGACGATCTGAACCATCTCAACCTTTTCAAACTGGTGCTGTCGGATCAGGCCACGGGTATCACGACCATAACTGCCCGCCTCACTTCGGAAACAGGCAGTATGGGCGGTCAGTCGAATGGGCAGCTGATCAGCATCAACAATCTGTTCACGTACCAGATTAGTCAGGGTGACTTCTGCAGTAGGAATCAGGAAAAACTGCTTCTGCTCAGTGCCGGTGTCATCATCACAGGCCGTTTTGAACAGGTCTTCACCGAATTTTGGCAGCTGGCCAGTACCGTAAAGTGCCTTATCATGAACCAGCAACGGGGTAATGACTTCTTCATAGCCGTGTTCTGTGGTCTGAACATCCAGCATAAACTGGGCCAGTGCCCGGTGCAGCCGGGCAATTTTGCCACGCAACATGGCAAACCGGGAGCCGGAAATATTGGCAGCTCCCTCAAAATCAAGGCCAAGGGCTTCACCCAGATCGACGTGATCTTTGACGTCAAACTCAAACTTCCGTGGCTCACCCCAGGAACGAACCAGTACGTTATCATTCTCGTCCTTGCCTTCTGGCACGGAGCTGTCTGGCAGGTTAGGTACTTCCAGCAGCAGGTCATTCAGCTCATCCTGCAACTGGGAAAGGTTCTGCTCATTTTCCTTCAGCTCCGCATTGACCTGATCCATGCGCGCTTTAAGCACCGAAACATCACCGCCCTGCGCCTTGATCTTGCCAAATTCCCTGGAACCCGACTTACGTTCGCTCTGCAGCTGCTCAGTTTTAACCTGAAGCGACTTGCGACGCTCTTCCAGAGAAACCAGACGCTCAACATCCAGTTTGTAGTGCTTTTTCAACAGCTGTTCCGCCACAGCTTCAGGGGTGCTGCGAACGATTTTGGGGTCTAGCATATTCCTACCGAATTCACTGATTGGACGATGGTTTTCTTATCCGGACCAGAGGTTTCAAATGTTTACCATTCTCGTCACGGGTAACCTGCTGATGATACACCATGACTCAGTGACATTCGATAAAGATAGTGAACAGTAAGTTAGGGCAGCTAACCGTTCAGGACCGCCCGAATGCCCTGATAGCCCAGCCAGGTGCCAAACAGACACAGAATAACGCTGGCCAGAACATAGGCAACTGCCTCAACGGACCGATCGGATTGAAAAAGCCGGAAAATATCCAGTGAAAAAGTAGAAAAGGTGGTGAGCGCTCCCAGAAATCCTACTGTGGCAAAATCTCTCCAGATTGGAGGGAGGACACTTTTTTCTACCAGACAATACCAGCCAATCCCGATCAGAAACGAACCAATCATGTTTACCGTTAGCGTCGGCAGTGGAAACCACTGGTCATTCCCGGATTTGGCATACCACTCATAAACCAGGGATCGGGCCAATGCCCCAAGGGCTCCCCCGGCTGCTACAGCAAGGTAGTTCAGCATATACGGGTATTGCATCAGAGGCTCCTTTGAGACGAGTGGTACAGTTGCTGGAATTTATACAGGGTTGAACAATGTTAACAGCGTTAAAAGCGTCAGAAGCAAGTAAACGACATAGTTAGAGCTTCTGACATTGATTAACTTTGGTATTAGTTCAGAGTTGTATTTTTTTAAGTTTAAAAAATATGATTGGATAATATCACTTAAAACTAACGCTTCCTTATGCTCTCTTCATCAAGACGCTTCAGCCAGGCCAGTTTTTCCCTGATCTTAATCTCCAACCCACGATCATTTGGCTGGTAATAGTCCGGGGCTTCCATCTCTTCAGGAAAGTAGTGCTCCCCGGCAGCATAGGCATTGGGTTCATCGTGGGCATAGCGATAACCATCACCATAACCAAGACTCCCCATTAATTGTGTCGGTGCATTGCGCAGGTGATGAGGTACTTCATGGGATGGATTACTTTTTACGTCGTCCAATGCTGCTTTCCAGGCTTTATAAACCGCATTGCTTTTCGGTGCGCAGGCACAATAGACCGTGGCATGGGCCAGGGCCAGAAGCCCTTCCGGGGCTCCCAGCCGCTCAAATGCCTGCCAGGCATTAATGGCTATTTCCAGCGCCCTTGGGTCTGCATTACCGATATCCTCACTGGCGATAGCCACCAGCCGGCGAATCACATAGAGTGGATCCCCTCCCCCATCGACAATTCGAGCAGCCCAGTAGAGTGCTGCATCTGGATTGGAGCCGCGGACGGACTTATGAAAGGCTGAAATAGTATCGTAAAAGGCATCACCGCCTTTATCGAAACGGCGGCCTGTATCGGCAAGAATGGCCTGAACCGCCCCAGAGGTGATAATGCCGTTATCAGCCAGGTCTGATGCCACTTCCAGTGCATTGAGCGCCTTGCGACCATCGCCGTCAGAATAGCGAATCAGAATATCCCTGGCACTCTTCTCAAGCTGGATTCCCTTTCCGCCCAGCCCTCTTTCTTCATTGCTCAAAGCCTGGTCAACAAGTTGGCCAATCGCCTCTTCCCCCAGTGACTTAAGTACGTAGACCCTGGCCCTGGAGAGTAAGGCATTATTGAGTTCAAACGACGGGTTTTCGGTAGTGGCCCCGATAAAAATAACGGTACCATCTTCTATATGAGGCAGGAATGCATCCTGCTGGGACTTGTTAAACCGATGAACCTCATCGACAAACAGTACGGTTTTCCGCTGGTAAAACCGCTGTTCATCCTTAGCCCGTGCCACCGCTTCCCGTATATCTTTAACACCACAAAGGACGGCAGAAAGAGTTTCAAAATGGGCATCGGTTTTTGTCGCAACCAGCCTCGCCAGTGTTGTCTTGCCGACGCCAGGAGGCCCCCAGAAAATCATGGAATGAAGCATCCCCTGTTCCAACGCTTCCCGAAGTGGCTTGCCCCTGGCAAGGATATGTTCCTGCCCCAGGTATTCATCGAGGGTCCCTGGACGCATCCTCGCCGCCAGGGGTTCATAGCGATCAGCGCCAAGGCTATCAAAGAGTGATGTCATACCCCACTCTCATCAATAATATCAAAACCGGCCTGCTCTAATGTCTTCACGTCAGGTTCAAACAGTGTGTTGTCTATCGGTTGATTGAGGTCTACCCGGGTAAAGTCGATTCGTCGTTTGCCACCGAGAGCATCCACCATACTGATGGCTGAAATCTCATCTCTGGAAAAATGGATTTCCAGCATTTCAAAAAGGTCTGACGCTTTACCGGGCCTCAGGGTATAAACCACCTCAGGACCGTAGCTCATGCGGGTTACCGCGTACTGTGTCAAAAACTCACTGGCATTGCCACTGAGCAGCTGTACGGCGGCAGGTCCTGACTGATTGTCCTGCTTTTTAATCACCACCTGCTTAAAGTCAGGGTCGAGCATCCAGAGCTTGCCATCTTTGGCAATGATCTCCTGGTTAAATGGTGAAGTGATATGCCAGCGGAACTGGTTTGGTCGTTTAAGCTGCATACTCCCCTTCTCGACTTTGGGTTGGCCACTTTTATCAATGGTAGTTTGCGAGAAATTGGCACTGACAGTATTCATGGCCTGCAGCTTCTCAGCCAACTCATCAACGGCTTTCCGGTCATGTTTTATTGTGGCCGGTGTGCTGGACAATGCAGATGCATGAATTGTGGATGAATCAATGGTGGATGCTTCAATGGATTTCTGCCCAGCAGGCCAGGCTGGCATACTGACAGCAAAAAACAGTGGTAAAACAGCAAATAACCGCGTTTTCTTGAACATATACAGGATCTTGTCTGGATAATTAATGCTTGACCGGTGGTGGCGCAATGACTTCACGATTACCATTGCTCAATGCCGGACTAACGACACCTGCCGCCTCCATGGCCTCAATCATTCGGGCTGCCCGGTTATAACCTACTTTCAGTTGTCGTTGAACCGAAGAAATGGACGCCCTGCGGGACTCGGTAACAAAGGCCACGGCTTCATCATAGAGAGGGTCCTGCTCACTGTCATCCAGGCCACCGGAAAATGCGCTGCCTTCCGAACTTTCGCTGACCCCATAGAGAATCTCTTCAACAAAGTCCGGCGCTCCCCGTAGCTGCCAGTCGGCAACCACCCGATGCACTTCATCGTCAGCAACGAAAGCACCATGGATACGGACAGGGACACTGGTTCCCGGTGGGAGATAGAGCATGTCGCCGTGTCCCAGCAGCTGTTCAGCGCCTCCCTGGTCGATAATGGTTCGGGAGTCAATCTTACTGGACACCTGGAAACTGATTCGTGTGGGAACGTTGGCCTTGATCAGGCCGGTAATGACATCCACCGATGGACGCTGTGTAGCCAGGATCAGGTGAATACCCGCTGCCCGGGCTTTCTGGGCAATACGGGCAATGAGTTCTTCAACCTTTTTACCGACAATCATCATCATGTCGGCAAATTCATCAACGACTACGACGATAAAGGGCAGCGTGTCCAACTCTGGGGCCACATCTTCTGAAGAAATCGGCTGATAGAAGGGATCCCTGATCGGCTCACCCTGATCCAGGGCATCTTTCACCTTCCGGTTATAGCCGGCAATGTTACGAACCCCCATATGCGCCATCAGCTTGTAGCGACGCTCCATTTCGGCAACGCACCAGCGCAGGGCATTGGCCGCCTCTTTCATGTCCGTCACCACCGGGGCCAGAAGATGGGGAATACCGTCGTAGATCGACAGCTCCAGCATTTTCGGGTCAATCATGATCAACCGCACATCCTGCGGGCTAGACTTGAACAGCATGGACAAAATCATGGCATTGATACCGACGGACTTACCGGAGCCCGTGGTACCGGCAACCAGAAGGTGCGGCATTCTAGCCAGATCAACAATCACGGGTTGACCGGAAATATCATGTCCCAAGGCAAGACTGATCGGGGACTGTGCATCGGCAAACGCCCCGGATGAAATGATCTCACCGAAGAAAACGGTTTCACGGTCATCATTGGGAATCTCAATCCCCATCACCGACTTTCCGGGAATCACTTCCACCACCCGGACACTGACCACGGCCAGGGAGCGGGCCAGGTCACTGGCCAGGTTGGTAATTTTACTGGCCTTGGTACCGGGTGCCGGCTGGATCTCAAAACGGGTAATGACCGGGCCAGGATGAACGGCAACCACGTCGACGTCGACGTTGAAGTCTTTTAACTTCAACTCCAGCAACCGGGACATGGCATCCAGTGACTCTGGACTCATGGCCTTGCCGGAGGGACGGGCTTCATCGAGCAACGATGCAGCTGGTAAACTTCCAGGCGGGGTGTGTTCAACATTATGCTCAGCATTATGTTTAACAAGAGGAAGCGCCTTCTCCGGCAATGGAGGAGGAACCATCGCCGGCACTTTTGGCTTATCGGCTCTATTCTCAGCCATCGGTGCAACCGGTGGCCTGTAATCTCCCTGGCTCTGTAATACAGGCTCTTCCTTTTTGACCGGCGAAAGGATGCTTTTCCCAGGCTGACGCTGCTTCCTGCTGTCCAGCTTCTCTTTCAACGTAAAATAAAGCGCAACCAGATGTTCTTTACAGTAAACGGCAAAGCGAAGGCTCCAATAGCCGACACTGTCCATCAGACGAAACCAGGAAAGATCGGTATAAAGTGTCACGCCGAGGAGAAACAGGGCCATCAGCAACAGAGTGCTGCCGGTTACATTAAAGGCTGGCAGGAATAGCTGGATAAGCAGTTCGCCAATAATACCGCCGCTGGCCGAGGGAAACAGCCCGCCCAACCCATGATAATGGAGTGAAGCCAGGGCTGCGCCTGAAGCAATCGTCAGAATAAACCCCGTACTGCGAATTAACAGTAACCAGGAGTTCCATTCATCAGGTTCATGGCGGTAGCGAAAAACCTTGACCGCCTTTATCACCAGAATAACCGGCACCATCCATGCCAGAAACCCAAACAGGGTTAGCAGCAAATCGGCAGACCATGCCCCGAACCGGCCGGCACTGTTGGCAATCTCTTTGACCGAACCCACATGGGACCAGCCGGGATCGGCCTTGTCATAACTGAACAGTGCCAGTGATAGAAAAGCAGCCAGTACCAGCCAGCCAAACATGATGCCTTCACGCACTCGTGATGAGAGCGTTTCTGCAACCGCTTCGTTTCGGGTTGAACGCTTACGCTGTCGTATGGAAATGGACTCTTCTGACTGCCCTTTCATGGGCTGAGGACTCTCATTTGGCTGAGGGCTCTCATTTGGCTGAGGGCTCTCATTTGGCTGAGGGCTCTCACCTGGTTGAGGACTCTCACCCGACTGATGATTCTTCTTACTGACCGGCTCTGCCATTCGGCTCCCTGAGATAACTGACTATAAACACAGTAGTTTAATCTGAGAAGATAACACGAGCCCTGATCTGCGGACAATCCTGCATCCTCACACAACGTACAAACATCGACCGATGCTGCAAGAATGAACAGTTTTTTATAGCCCCTGATCCCATCGCAGGGTATTTTACCAAGCCCGTCGTAAAGCATCGCCCAATCGGGCGGTGATATAAGACAGGAGC